>CAYXUX010000025.1:0-19667 GCA_964468275.1 uncultured Clostridiaceae bacterium | reverse complement strand
TGTTTATTTTTTAAGAAAACCCGACGCATTTTTTTATTGTAAAAATAAGCAATGAAAAACATAGGTGGAACAAATGCAAAAACAATTATTGTTAATCTCCACTCAACACTAAGAAGTATGATAAATGAACCAATAATTTTTATGAGTGAAATAAATATTTCTTCCGGTCCATGGTGTGCCAATTCAGAAATATCAAATAAATCATTGACTATCCTTGACATCAATTGGCCTGTCTTATTGTTGTCGTAAAATGTAAATGATAATTTCTGCAAATGATTAAAAATATCATTTCTCATATCATATTCCATTCTTGCACCCATTATGTGACCCCAAGCTGTGATAAAATAGTTGCATCCATATTGAATAAAGTATAATACCAGTAAAAACAAACCGATCTTAATTATTAAATTAATAGAAGTACCATCTATATTTACCAAAGCGTCATTTATAAGGAACCTTACAATAATAGGAAAAATAAGATCGACTCCCGCAGCAGTGAAGGCACATAACATATCAAAAATAAATATATGTTTATATGGCCCATAATATTTTATAAATCTTTTTAGTTTATTCATTTAAGCAAACCCCCCATATATTCAAGCACAAATATCATAACATATAATAAAAAATCATAAAAGACCGTCGATTAGTTATAATATTATAAAATCGGTTTTTCTATTGATATTTTTAAAAAATTAATATATACTATAATTACATACCCCTCATGGGTATATTAAACTGAATAGAGAGGTGTTTATATGAATATAACTATTTCTGAAAAAGCAAAAAATCAATTAATGGAGGATGATGTCAAAAATTTAAAAATCTATTTAGAAGGCTATGGTTGAGCCGGTCCTACCTTTGGGTTAGCTCAGGTTGAGTCAATAGAAAAAAATGAAGTATTTTCTGCAGATGGTTTCAATTTTGTTGTAGAGGAAGACATTTCAGATCTGGTAAGCAGTTTTGAAATAGACTATTATAAAGGTTTATTCAAAAAAGGATATGTAGTATATGCTAATGGTAACCGAGGATCCTGCTAATTAATTTATATTTATTCGACTAAATTTACCTAACAGAGCAAAGCAAATACCTGCTTTGCTCTGTTAATTGCACGCCAAAATGGCATTATATAATAAAATAATTTAGTTTGAATTATTGTGCAACGTAATTGTATTATTAGTACAGATTTAAATAATATAAAACCAAGCACTGCGGCGTTTTCCAATTTAAACAAAGGTTATTTTATCTTCTAAAAACCTTGCCATTACATAGATAGCATCTGAAAGTCTATTTATATATTTTATTAAAAGTGGATTTATCTTTTCTTCTTTATGCAAAGTTATTATTCTTCTTTCCGCTCTCCTGCAAACCGTTCTTGAAATATGGAGAGCAGCACTTTGCTTACTACTTCCCGGTATAATAAAACTGGGCGTTGCATCTGATTTGCTTATATAATAATCTATAAGCTTTTCTAACCTTAACACATCTTCTTCCTTAACACTATTTTCATATTTACTGCCATCCATTGTAGCAAGTTCACCGGCTACATTAAAAAGCTCTTTTTGTATCTGATTTATAAAATTTACTACTTCTTCATCTTCCACAAAATTTTTTGCAAAACCCAAAGAACAGTTCAATTCATCGATAGTCCCATAGCATTCTACTCTTATACTGTCCTTAAAAACTCTTGTATTATCATATAAGCTTGTCTTTCCTTTATCTCCGCCTTTTGTATAAATTTTCATCATATCTTCCTTCCCTATGAATAATCCCGCTAAAATCCAAGTAAAGATATTATCAAGAGATATCATTAACTACATAACAATCCTTACAATAATCCTCAACCCTTAATAATACTTTTTATCATAGCCTCTAATTCGTTGAATTTCACTTCTGTTTCTACGCCGTCTAACATATTCTTTACCTTAAATTTATTTTCCTTCAATTCATTTTCACCTATAATTATAACATAAGGTATATCGGATTTATTTGCATAATCCAGAGCTCTTTTTACTCTTCTGCCTGTCATTTCCATATCAACATTGTATCCTAACTCTCTTAAATCTGTTGCCAAAACAAAACATTCTTTTTCAGTACCCATGGGTATTATAAAGATTTGTGCCGGTGCAGCTGTTCCTGCTTCGCCTTTCATTTTCAAAACTTCGTATATAACATCTAAACCAAAAGACATACCAACGGCAGGGTATTCAATATCACTTTCCAAAAAACCTCCGATTATTTTATCGTAACGCCCTCCGCCTCCCAAGCTTGATGTTATGCTGCCATCGGTTAGGAACACCTCCCAAATAGTACCCGTGTATATCTCCAAGCCTCTGGCTAAAAAAGGTGAGAACCTTACATATTCGCTTAACCCGGCAGCATCTACATACATATCCAATTCATTTATTTCCTTTATACCATCTTTAATTGCATCATTCATGGGATTTTGAGTTAGATATTGGATTAATTCTTTCGGCCCCATCTCAATAAAACTAAATAATTTTTCAGTAGAGTTTCTGCTTATGCCTTTTTCATTCAGCTCGTTAAAAACTCCTTCTCTACCAATTTTCTCAAATTTATCAAGACTTAGTATAACACTGCTCGCAACATCCGCATCTATTCCTGCCACATCCACCAATCCAAATAGTAATTTTCTGTTGTTATAGGAAATATAAATGGGGAGTCCAAAGTTTTTAAATACCTCAACGGACATAGCAAAATATTCGGCTTCGGCTAACATAGAACTGACTCCGACAACATCTACGTCACATTGCGTAAATTCTCTATTTCTACCTGTTTTTACGGGACCATCTCTAAATACCTTACCTATCTCGTATCGTTTAAATGGCATTCTCATATCCGGATTTAATCCGACCACTTTCGAAAAAGGAACAGTCAAGTCATATCTCAACCCTAGTTTTCTTTTACCTTGATCATATAATTTATATACCTCTTTTAATATTTCCGCTCCTCCTGCATACTTTGAGGCTAAAACATCAAAATGACAAAGGATAGGTGATTCTAATGGCTGGTATCCATATTTTTCAAAAACATCTTGTAACTTTCGAAGTATATCTTGCCTTACTTTTTGCTGTTGCGGCAAATAATCAATAGTACCTCTTGGATTTTTTAGTTCAAACATATTATTTCCTCCTTCATATATTTGTTTTATAAATACAAAATGCCATATAAGCTTTTAAATGCCTATATGGCGAATATTAATAATCCATCAGCATAGGCACAAACGACTTATGCGCTTGCCCTATGAGAATCAAGGTTACAAGCGCTAATTATGATGGTGATGGATTGCATTCTTTAATAAAATAAACATTTATAGATCCTCCTAGCCGAGGTTTAAAGTAATTCTAACATTTTAGTAAAAACATTTCAACACCTATAAAGCAAATTTATATAATTGGGAATTATAGGGTTAAGCTATTGTTTACAGTAATATAACTGCATTCACACTGCAATTACAGTAAACATTTTACAAAACTTAATTGCACATAAGCCGATGTTCATTTATAATAAAGGCTGTAAACATAATAATAGTTGATGAGGTGATTAAATGAATATTAAGGGATCAAAAACAGAAAAAAATCTTTGGACAGCTTTTGCCGGAGAATCAGAAGCCAGAAATAAATATAGCTATTTCGCTTCAAAAGCAAAAAAGGAAGGCTATGAGCAAATAGCGGCAATTTTTCAAGAAACCTCAGATAATGAAAAGGAACATGCAAAAATTTGGTTTAAGCTATTAAATGGTATAGGTGATACAGCTGAAAATCTTAAAAATGCTGCTGAAGGTGAAAAATATGAATGGACAACAATGTATAAGGAATTCGCAGAAGAAGCTAAGGAAGAAGGCTTTACTAAAATTGCAAAACTATTTGAAATGGTAGCGATTATTGAAAAAAGACACGAAGAAAGATATCTTGAATTGCTTAAAAACTTGGAAAATGACACAGTGTTTAAAAAAGGCGATAAAGTTTACTGGAAATGCAGAAATTGCGGACATATTCATGAAGGTACAAAAGCACCGGAGATTTGTCCTGTATGCGATCATCCCAAATCATATTTTGAAATTGAATGTGAGAACTGGTAGACTATTACAAAAGGTAAGAGACAGCATTGCTGTTTCTTACCTTTTCAACTTTTTACTCTGAAGAATAATTATCAAAATAACCTTGTACCAAAACAATCGGGGTACCTTTATCGCCGCTGCCGCTTATCAAATCGCATAAACTCCCTAGCAAATCTGTTAATTGTCTTGGAGTTGTTCCAATAGATTCTTTCACTACATTTTTATTATAATCTTTATCTTTTAGCTTTTTAATCATTTCTTTTACTGCATCTGCATTATCAAAATTCTTTAATTCATTATCAGCAATATATTTAAGTTTAACTTCATTCGGTACTCCTTTAAGTCCATCGGTAAATCCCGGAGATACGACAGGGTCAGCTAACTCCCATATGCTTCTTTGTGGATCCTTAAATGCCCCATCTCCGTAAATCATAACTTCCAACAACTTCCCTGTTCTTTCTTTAATCATGTCTTGCACCTTGTTAACAAACTCATAACAATCCCGGGGAAATAGTTTAACCGACGTCTTCGTAGCTTTGTTTGAACCAAGCAATCCATACTCCGGATTAAAACCGCTGTCTTCAATGGGTTCATTTAGTATTTCATCTAAACCATATACTGCTTGAGCGCCTGCTTTTTTTACAATGTCTTTTGTTCTTTGTCTATCATGAATATTTGCTACCAATATTTCCTTGGAATAGTTTAAAGCTAACTTAGGATTATTAGTAAAGTACACTTCTATATTATCATCTACTGCTAATCCTTTATAAAGCTTCACATAATCTACACCTGTAAAAGGGTGTAAAAAAGTATCTCCAAATACTTCCTTATATTCTATTTCATTAAAATTATCAAGATAAGGATTGATATTAAGTTCATACATTATGTCCACATCCATTAAGCAGTTACCCATCTCATCCGATGGATAACTCAAGAACAAATAAATATGTTTACCGGTTAAAGCAATACCTTTTAACAATAAGAAAAATCTGTTTCTACTTAATATAGGGAAAATTACTGCAATATCACCCTTATATTTCCTATTTATAGCTTCGGTAATATGTTCAATCGTTGCATAATTCCCTTGGGCCCTAGCAAGTAACGATTCAGTTATCCCCAGCACATCTTTGTCGTTTAAACAAAATTTTTCAGATTTCATGGATTGGATAATTGAATCCACAATTATTTTTGCCAAATCATCACCTTGCTTGATAATAGGCGTTCTTATCCCTCTTGCAACTACACCGACAGTCCTAGTCATATATCATTCCCCCTAAACGCTTACTGATTAACAATAAAAATAAAGTCACCTAGATATTATAACACATGCTTTTTAAATAAAACTATATTTAATCGATTATTTTATAGAACAAACTTCTCAATTGCTTGTGCAACGCCGTCTTCTAAATAATCTCCCGTAACATAATCGGCTTTCTCTTTTACATTATCTGATGCATTTCCCATTGCTATACCCATCCCGGCATACTCTATCATGCTAATATCATTTTCATTGTCTCCTATTGCAATAACACTATTCCTGTCAATATTATATAACTCACATAATATTTTTATGGCATTACCTTTGCTTACACCTTTATTCATGACTTCCATATTACCTTTTAAAGATTGGCTCACTGAAGACGCCCCCATAGAATTTAGATTATTTCTAATATACCTTAATGAATCTTCATTGCTATCTACCACTACTGCTTTAACAATTTTATTACCGTCCTTTTTTACTGCATCTTCTAACCTGCTCACAACTTTTATATTTATTTTATCTTCATCTTCTAGAGTTTTATTCCATTCAGTATATCTGGATGAAACATTAATAATTTTTTCCGTAAACACCGTATTGTCAGAAAACAAGTGGCAAAACAACCCTTTTTCTCTGCATAGTTCTATCATTTTTACAGCTACCTTACTGGATAAAATACTTTTAAATATGGTTTTATTGGTGAGACCTTCTCTTATAATTGCACCATTACTTGCAATTATTGGTGTTTCTATATTCAATAACCCGGCATAAAATCTTGCAGAAACATAAATTCTACCGGTAGCCACTACAAGAAGCACACCTTTTTCTCCTGCCTTTCGCAGGGCTTCTTTATTTCTTGGAGAAACTCCTTTATCTGCATTTAAAAGGGTATAATCCATATCCATTACAATCATTTTATATTTATCTATTTCCACTTTTAAACTTCCTTTCATTCTATGTTTATTTATCAAATCTTTGCTTCTTAGGATTAATTATACCAAATCAATTAAAATATTGCATATCGGCTTAAAAAACAAAACCTCATAAACCTAATTTCCATACAGGTTGATGGTATTATGAGGTGGTAATGTCTAAATGTGGTGCGCAAGGCGGGAGTCGAACCCGCAAAACTACGAACCTGAATCGTATACGTATGCCAATTCCGTCACTTGCGCATAAAGTTTCCTTTTGCCGCTTCTCTTGAACTTCTCCACTGCTCTCTGGCTAGCTTTTCTATTCTCGGATTCTTATTCTTCTCAGGATGATTAATTACTCTGTTAAACCAAGCAATCGCATCCTCGTACTTACCTATTCTCCTAGATAATTCTCCTATTAGATAAATAACTGTTAATTCTCCTATGCCCCCATCACTAAAACTTTCAATATCATAAGCTTCCTTATAGTATTTTAGAGACATCCCTAAAAAAGATTCCTCTTTATTGTCCCTCTCAAATCTATATAACCAAGCAATTTTCAATGATAAGCCTGCAATAATACTGCTCCTTGCTTTTTTTAAATTTGCAGTAAAAAGAGCAATCTTAAAACTGTCTACTGCATCCATATAACTTCTGATTCCACCAAAATCTCGTCCTATTTCTCTTCCCTCAAAAGCTTTCGCTAATAAAGCTTTTTCTTCCTCATCTATCTCGTCAAAGGAATTATTAGATGCTCCATAACCACAATGAGGACATATAAAAATTTCATAATATAAAGGATTATAATTTTCATAATAATTACAAAAATCCTCATCCTTTTTTTTCACTTTTATGGCTTTCGCTTTTATCCTGGTTGACGTAAATTCAAATAAACAAACAGGACACTTTAACGATTTTTCATAATATGCATCTTCCATCTTTAACCTCTAATCAATCAGCTTTCAATACTTTCTTCCCGGTTTAAACCTTCCTCCGTATAATCTATATCTTCGGGCTTAGTACCTATCCTTTTAACTTCATCGGATACTCTATAAGTATCCGTATATAATGGTTCTACAAATACTTCCTTACCATTTTCTAATATTGCTCTATAACTCTTTACTACATATCCCGTCCTTGCTTCTTTTTCAATTACTTCAGTTCCCACAGGTAAAGTATCGTCCTCAATAATTTTTATCTCCGGCTCAATCCTCCTAACAACGCTGGTTCTAATTTCTACATTTCTGCTTGGATTCTCATTTTTTCCGAAAATACTGAAAGTAAGCCTATTACCTTTGACTTCCCCGTATATATAGACGGGGTAATTGCTATTATTCTCAAATTTCATATCAATGTAATCACCGGATAAAGTTGCATCTCTCCCCAATCCCACATAATCTGACGGTATAGAATGATTCTTTCTTTCTACAATTTTTAAATTTGATAATAAAGCCGCATTATATAAAGTGGTTGAAATTTGGCATAAACCACCGCCTATACCCTCCACATATTCATTATTTATAATTACTTTTGCCATCTTATAACCTTTTTTTTCAAGCTCAGAACCAATTATTTTGTTTAAGGAGAAAATCTCACCGGGTTTTATAATTATACCCGTAACAGTTTTTGCAGCAAGAGATATATTGAATGTTCTGCTAATATTTGATGCATTAAACCGTGTTGTGTACTCTCCTAATTTATCTTTTATATTTTCAAATTCAGCCTTTTTAACCGCCGGCTCCTTTATTTCTACCGGTAATTCAATATTTGATTTATCATAATCTTCAATTCTTTTCTTTATAATTTCTACTGTTTTATCTCTCTGTAAAGTTAAACCCAAAATATCGTCCGTTAAAACAATTTCACCGGACTTGATCTCAATTGTCGCATCCACCGGTTCCCTGTCTATCTCATTAGCTATATCATCAACAATATTCATCAATTTTTCTTCATTATAAGAAATTTTTAGATAAATATTATTTTTAGTAAATCTGGTAGTCAAAGAATCAATATAACGGTTTATTATATTTCCTCTCTTGCCTATATTATAAGCTTCGTCTATTGCTTCAATATAATTATAAACTATATCTATATCTGAGTTCTTCAGGTTCCATATTTTATAATCATAAATTAAGGCCAGCAATGTATCTTGGGTACTGCAGCCATAAGATTCTTCCAGCTTCTGCATCGCTTCTTCTTTTGTAAGATTACTTACTTCAATTTCATTGATATAAACGTTTGGCAATATTTTATCGGTGGATAAAAACATTATTGCTGATACAATAATCAATAGAATTAAAATTAATATTAAAAATAGTAATGTCCAACAAAGACCTTTTCCCAAAAAATAGCCTCCCTTTTAAAAGTAAACAAATGATTGTAGTTAATATATATTCATACCCACCTTAGTTCTATTCTATCACCATCATCAATAACATCAGCATAATTAGCAGGCAAATCATTGATTTTTAATATTAATCTTCCTTTTTTATTTTTTGTATCTATATCTACATAGTTAAATATATCTACAAAAATATAATCCTTTTTATCCCACATCTCTATTTGTATATCATTAACCCATATTATAATTCTTTTTTTAGCAGAATCAAATTCTTTTTTTATATCTTCATCGTTGTTTATAATACTATTTACTTCTATTATGTCTCCCTCATAAATTCTTTCATTCATATTAACAGTTTTATTATCTATTTTTATTTCTATATTTTTATTTGATACTGAAAAATAATCCATCACTTGTGCTACAGTCTCAGGAAATCTATATTCAATTTCATCTCCTTCACTTATACAATAGGTATCATTTACTCTGTTTCCATTAACAAATATAAAGGGCTCAATTTTCTCTTGTTTACCTCCAATTCTTAAAATAATACAGGGCAATTCACTTTTTAACTCCTTTATTGATAGAATAGCATTTGCACCATCCTTCGCAGGTTCCACATTTATGATATCACCATTATTTATAAAAGTCTCCAAATTACTCGGTATATCATTAACATATATTATTGATGCTATACCCGGTTCGCCTTTTAAAATTTTATTTTTTCCATTTAATTTATAACCCAATTCCAAGCCTCTTCTTCCAATCAAGTTCTTAGGGTTATAAGCAATAAATATTAGGGCATCGGCAACAGTAATTCTTTTTGCATTTAACAGTTTTATAACCTTTTTATTTACAGTCACAGACAGAAAATCCCTTTCCTTTACAGTGTTCGCCGAGACTGCTATACCGATGGGTGTTATAAATTCCGGTCCGCTCATTTTTAAACTATCAAATTCAACATCTTTTATTATATCAGTTTTTCTTACTCCGACTCTTTCTTCAGGTATCTTTAAATATTCAGCAATATATTTCGAAATAAGAGGTACACGGCTCCCTCCGCCAATTAAAAAGACAGCACTGGGAGACCTCCCATTATATTTAAGAATTTTCAAAGATACCTCTTCTGCAAGTCTTTTTATCATGTTTTTTGAATCCTCTATAATTTCTTCGGCGGCAATATTATGTTTATTGCCCATAATATCTTCATAATCAATAAATGGCTTATCAGAAAGACCCCTTTTTACTTTCTCAGCCATATTAAAATCAAGTAAATACTTTTGGGAAATTTTTTCCGTGATTTCATCTCCGGCTATGGGCACCATTGCAAATGCAAAAACTGTTCCATCCTTTGTTAATGCTATATCTGATGTTCCCGCTCCTATATCTACCAAAGCTATGTTTAAAAGTCTATAACTATCCTGTATTGAAATATTTAAGGCCGCGATAGGTTCTAAAGTCATGCTTTCCACAGTTAAACCGCTCATATTGATAACAAAATACAGACTATCAACTACTACTTTTGGCAAAAATGTGGCGATAATCTCCACACCTATACTATTGCCTCTATGTCCTTCAAGCTTTGTCATTAAAGACCCGTTTAAATAATAATTAGCTACAGCATAACCCGCGCAATAAAACTCTGAAGCTTCATTCCGGCTTTCCAGTTCTTTTTGAGCTTTTTGAACTGCTTCTATTTCCAAGCTTTTTATATGATCTTTATCAACATAAACTAAACTGTCTAATTCTCTTTCTGTCTTATACCGCGTTGTTTTAAGGCTTCTTCCCGCTGCAGCTATTGATACCTTTTCCAATTGTGTATTCAATCTCATCTCAAGTTTTTTCTTTACTTCTAATACTGCTGTTACAACAGATTCTATATCATGTATTTGACCATCAAACATTGATCTTTTTTTGTGTTCCGATATTTCAAAATCTATAACTTTAAATATTTTATCGTCAAAGATTCCTACAATGCCCACGATTGTCCTTGTTCCAATATCTAGTGAAAAACACAATTCTTTATCCATTACAAAATCACCTTACATTCTTTTTTTACCTACAATAAGATTACATATTCTATAATAATATAACATAATCCTTCCAATATTTTAATATGTATTAAAACCTTTAGCTAAATCAAGTAAAATATTCAACAATTTACTTGTTTTAATTAAACAAAAAATACAAAAGCTATTTAAAGACAAATATATCCCGAAAGGCAGTGACTAATATAATGAACAGTAGAAATAAGCTTGTAAAGATAGGAATGAGTGCAGTTGGCGGCTTGATACTCTTACCTATGTTGAATAGTAAGTTTAGAAAAATGGTCGGCCGTGCAGGCAGAGACGCCTTTTTCCAATTATCAGATTATATCCAAGATATTGCAGAAATAAAAAAGTAATAATCAGGCCGTCAAAGGCCTGATTATTTAAAAATTCTAATCATCTTTATTTTTACTGATAAAGTCGCTTTTTAATATTCCCATAATTATTTCATCGTAAAACTTACCGTCTATAAAAGCTGATTTTCTAGTCCTGCCTTCATGTTTAAAACCACATTTCAAATAACAATTTGAAGCCCTTTCGTTATACTCATAGTATTTAAGTGAAACTCTATAAATATCTAAATTATAAAAAGCATATCTTAAAATAGTTTTTATAGCGTCCTCGCCATAACCTTTTCCCCAATAGTTCTTATCACCTATTCTTATGCCGAGTTTACAACTTTGATTTAATTCATTAAAACCGTATAGCTGTATAGTACCTATGGTTTTACCGCTTTTTGTATCTATTATCAAATTCATAGGGTCATATCCAAAGCCCTTTTTCAAGTTTTGCTTTAACGAATATACGCTCATTTTTCCTTCCATCCAACCGGCAAGCCTGTTTAATTCTTTATCGTTATACCAATTAATCAAATAAAAAATATCTTTTTCTTTTCCCGGTCTAAGCACAACTTTTTTACCAATAAGAAAATCATTTTCATTTTTTTCTTTTTTGATTGATATGGAGCTTAAAAAACCGGGCATAAATTTTAGTAATCTATAAGGCTTTTTTAAATATTTATCCTTATTGGCCAGTATATCATCCATTAATGTTTTTTTGATATTAAAACCTACGTCGATATCCTTATCTATCCCTTCTTTTATTACATTACCTTCGCTGCTTGTATAAATAGTATATTGACATATTGCTTTTTCGTTATCCATTACAGTTAATGCAAAATTACCGGAACTGTGTAATATAATATTTAATACCAGCACCTTTAGTGCAGGATATTTTTTAAAAAAAGCACTATATAATTGCGAAGCCGTATCGGCAAAAACTTGAACACTGCTTAATTGTAAAACACTCATAGTAACCTCTCCCAAAATTATCGCACGCACATTCATTCCGTCGGAGACTATAATATCTGAACCTGTGAGGGTAATATATCATAAATTTCGAAGAAATTTTAAGATATATTGTGCATGTGCGTTTTTTGCTTTGCAAAAATTATCGCACGCACATTCATTCCGTCGGAGACTATAATATCTGAACCTGTGAGGGTAATATATCATAAATTTCGAAGAAATTTTAAGATATATTGTGCATGTGCGTTTTTTGCTTTGCAAAAATTATCGCACGCACATTCATTCCGTCGGAGACTATAATATCCGAGCCTGTGAGGATATTATATCATAGTTTTTACTTATAGAAAATAGTTTCATGGCTACCCCTTATCCCTTCCTTATGCACCCTAATTGTAAAATGTTAATATCTGTTAGAAATCACATTATGTTAACAGTAACACACACATACCAATGCCGCTTATATAACTTCTTTAAAATAAAAATAGCCATGATTGTAATTGTTCTACTATCACATCTTATAACTTCATGTTATACTGATTTGAGATAAATAGTTACGGAAGAGAGATGTTTTATGTTTCAAGAAGAAGACATTATAGAAATAACTAATGCTATTAATAAAATTTTAGAAAAGGACAAAGTATTAATTGTTGCAATAGAAGGTAATTGTGGTAGCGGGAAAAGTACTTTAGCCAGTTCATTGGAAAAAGTCTACAATTGTAATACTTTTCGCATGGACAATTTTTTTCTTCGTCCTGAACAAAAGACAAAGAAACGACTTCAAGAAATCGGAGGAAATATTGATTATGTGAGGTTTAAAAATGAAGTTATGGATAATTTAATAAAAAATGTTAGTTTTAGGTATCAAATATACGACTGCTTCACTGAAAAACTCACTGATTATATTTATGTTAATCCAAAAAAACTCAATATTGTAGAAGGAGTCTATTCTATGCATCCGGCTTTGAAAAAATTCTATGATCTAAAAATTTTTTTACGGATAAATGCAAAAATACAAAAACAAAGAATCCTTGAACGAAATGGAGAGAAAATGGCCAAAAGATTCTTAGAAGAATGGATACCCCTAGAAAATAAATATTTTTTAAATCTAGGCATAAAGGATAAATGTGATATAGTAATTGATACTTCATATAGATGGTAAAAAAGGGGGAGGTACCCCCTTACATTACTTCTTAAAATTCTGCATTACCAACAGTTCTTGGGAAAGGTATAACGTCTCTGATATTACTCATTCCTGTAAGATACATAATCATTCTTTCAAAACCTAATCCAAAGCCGGCATGTTTGGTACCCCCGTATTTGCGTAACTCCAAATACCACCAATAATCCTCTTTACTTAGCCCCATTTCACCAATTCTTCTTTCCAATACATCATAACGTTCCTCCCTTTGACTCCCTCCGACTATCTCTCCTACACCCGGAACAAGAAGGTCCATAGCTGCGACAGTCCTATCATCATCATTAAGTCTCATATAAAAAGCTTTTATCTTTTTAGGGTAATCTATTACAAAAACAGGCTTTTCAAATATTCTCTCAGTTATATACCTCTCATGTTCAGTCTGAAGATCTATACCCCATTCAACAGGATACTCAAATTCTTTTTCCGACTTTTTCAACATATCTATAGCTTCCGTATATGTGATTTTCCCAAAATCCGAATTCACAATATTGTTTAACCTGTCCAATAAAGTATTATCCATAAATTTGTTGAAAAACTCCATTTCCAAGGGAGCGTTTTCTAAAATATAATTAATGACATATTTAAGCATATCCTCTGCTAAAGCCATATTATCATCTAGATCCGCAAATGCAACTTCCGGCTCAATCATCCAAAACTCTGCGGCATGCCGGGCTGTATTGGAGTTCTCCGCCCTAAAAGTAGGTCCGAAAGTATAAGTATCCCTGAATGCTAAGGCAAAACTTTCCGCCTCCAGCTGACCGCTTACAGTAAGATTAGTTTCTTTACCGAAAAAATCTTCCCTTACATCTACATTGCCCTTATCATCTTTAGGAACATTCATCAAATCCAAGGTAGTAACCCTAAACATTTCTCCTGCGCCTTCAGCATCACTTCCTGTAATGATGGGAGTGTGAACATAAATAAAGCCTCTTTCATTAAAGAATTTATGCAATGCAAATGCCGCCAAGGATCTTACTCGAAAAACTGCAGAAAAAGTATTGCTTCTAGGTCTTAGATGAGCTATATTCCTTAGATATTCAAGGGAATGTCTCTTTTTTTGTAAAGGATAATCAGGTGTTGAATTACCTTCGACAAAAACCTTTTCAGCCTTTATTTCAAAGGGCTGCTTTGCTTCCGGAGTCAATTCCAGTTTACCTTCAACATAAATTGCTGAACTGATATTTAATTTAGATATTTCTTTAAAGTTCTCAAGTTCTTCACTAAAAACTACTTGTATATTTTTAAAATAACTCCCGTCATTAATCTCAATGAAGCCAAACTTTTTCGAAACACGTAAGGTTCTGATCCAACCGGCTATTAAAATGTTGCCATCCACATAGTTTTCAGTATTTTTGTACAAATTTCTTACATAAATTGTTTTCATATTCTTATCCTCCCAGCTTTATTTCATTCTCAAAAAATAAACAACTTTCGTTCCTTTTTATAGGGACGAAAGTCAATTTCCGCGGTGCCACCCTGTTTGCCTTAATGGCCATCTTAACTCTTTAACGGGGAGAAAACCGTTCGAGCCTACTCTTCAAAAATTTCGGTCGAAAACTCCGAGACGTTCTTCAATACGAACTTGCACCGTGCTTTCACCTAATGCCGGTTCTCTATAAGCATCATCCGTATTTACTTTTCCCTTCACTGTTTGTAGCGGTAAACTGTTATTACCCAACATTATAGTATCCGGCTGTACAATTGTCAATCAGTTACTGTCACAATTGCCTTTTGACAAGCAAGGTTTAAGTTTTCCATTTTCTATATGCTGCATATCCAAGTTATTTAGTTCTCTGCCTAAAAAGATTGCCGTCATAATTGATGAAGTTAAATCAGAAACAGGGCCGGCTGTCAATAACCCGTTTAACCCCATAAACTTAGGTAATATAATTACTAAAGGTATGAGTATCAGTACTTGTCTGGATAAGCTTAAAAACAACGAATGCTTTGGTTTACCAACGGCCTGAAAATATGCAGAGCTTACAACTTGAAACCCTATAATTGGCATAAAAATTAAAAATCTCTTTAATCCAAAGGCCCCAAATTCAACCAGTTCCGGATCGTCATTAAATATTTCGATTATTTGCCTGGGAAATAGTCTTGTCAAAATAAAACCTAAAAGAACTACCACGGAAGCCGCTGTAATTGCTAATTTCAGCGTTTTCTTCACTCTGTCAAATTTTTTAGCTCCATAATTAAACCCTATTATCGGTTGGGCACCTTGGTTTATTCCAAATACAGTCATCATAAACATCATGGCAACATTGTTTATAATCGCCATACCGGAGACAGCTATATCTCCTCCATAATAACTAAGGCTATTGTTTAAAATAACAATCAGCACACCTCCGGCTATTTGCATGGAAAATGGTGCAAGACCAATAGATATTATTGATTTTATTATATCAAATCTAATCTTTAAATTAGCCTTTTTAATCTTTAATAAACTATTGCCGTATAGAAAATAATGAAGCACCCAAGCCGAAGAGATGGCTATGGATAAAATAGTCGCATAAGCGGCTCCTTTTATACCCCAATTAAATACAAATATGAATATTGGATCCAAAATAGTATTAAGTATAGCCCCAATAAGCATGGTTATCATTGCCATCTTAGGATTACCTTCTCCTCTTATAAAGTTATTCATGCCCATTCCTATAACTTGAAATACCGCACCATACAATATAATACTGAAATAATCCCTTGCATAAGGATAAACATTTTCACTGGCACCGAACATCTTTAAAAGCGGTTCTAAAAATATAAAACCTAATATGGACAAAGTTATAGCAGTAATAATCATAATGGACATAGCGTTTGCCATGATGAGCTCCGCTTCATCTTTCTTTTTTTGACCTAATCTTATGGAAATCAAAGAATTTGCACCTATACCAAATAACATGGAAAAAGCCATATTTACCAGCATTATTGGGAACCCTATCCTGACGCCGGCAATACCTAAAGGCCCTACCCCTTTACCGATAAAAATCATATCAACCAAATTGTACAAAGCATTTACTAACATTCCTACTATCGCAGGTATTGAAAACTTTAATAAAAGTTTGAATATTTCGCTTTCACCAAGTAACTTTTCTCTTTCTACTACTTGCATAATACATCTCCTGTCGCATTTATATTTTTTAAAATAAATTTTATATCCTTAAAATTTTCTATCAATTTTACAATATCCGATATATTTAGATTGTCGAACAATCCTATAAACTCCGCTTTAAATTTTTCGATTAGAATTGAAATATAGGTTTCACCTTTTTTTGTCAAGTAAATCCATTGCCTTCTCCTGTCATTTTTGTCACCTATTCTTTTTACAAAATCATAACGTTCTAAAGAATCTATCAGTGTTGTGAGGCTTCCTTTCTGCATATCAAGGCATATTCCCAATGCTGATGGAGAAATCCTTTCATGTTTTTTAATGATAAAAACAGCTCTTTGCTGATTTTTATTAAGCTTAGGCTCTATATCATAATCCTTCCTATAAATACTTCCCATAGTCTGATGATACAAAGGCATAAACTCATACATTAAATTAAAAAGTTCTTTTAGTTTTTCTTCTCTCATAATAACCCCCGGCTTCATAATCAGCTAAATAAAAAATAGTTCTGAGTGGCATTTCAAAATTAAAGTAGTTAGAATTCATACAATTAGAATTCTAACTACTTTAATTATATTTGTCAATACTTTTTTTATAATAGACCATTATCCTTGTAACTTAGTAATCGCAGCAAATATAATAAGCCATACCGAGAATAGAGCTGTTTGTGAACGATAACAATACTACCTTACTGCTATCTAATAATATATTGTTCTAAAATCTTTCTGATACTATCGGCAAAACTTTCTGCCGCTCCCCAATCGAAATTAAACAGCCATCCTTTTGAACTCCCAGCAGCAATTACCCTCAGCGATGTAATGCCTTCAACATTATCTATTATAATAGTTAAAGCTGCTCTGTTTTCTGCTCTGAAATAATATTTTTCAAACACCATTACAACAAATTGCTTACCAGCATCAATATTTTTTATTTCCCTATGCACCAATTCGGCATTTACTTCATCATTTAAAATATTGTAGGTTTCTATTGGGCTGATACTCACGGTAAATTCTAATATTGCCATTATTTGCTCTCCCTATATTCGTTAGCTTTTTCTTCGCCTTTTAAAACCCTCAAAGCTCCAAAGGCCAAAGCCTCCATCTCGTTTTCGCCGGCCGCAATTATTACCGGGGCAATAAATTCAACTCTCTCTTTAATAAAACTTGTCACCATCTTTGAATGAGCAATACCTCCTGTTAGCACTATAGCATCTACCTTTCCTTTTACAACAGTCGCTAATTCGCCGATCCCTTTAGCAATCTGATAAGTCATTGCCTCATATACCAATTTTGCTTTTTCATTTCCTTTTTCAATCATTTTCTCTACTTCTATTGCATCATGAGTACCCAGATGGGCTTTTAATCCCGCATTACCTCTCATTTTTCTTGTTACTTCATTTTTATTATATTTACCGGAAAAGCATATATTTATAAGCTCTTTACCGGGTATTCTACCGGCTCTCTCCGGTGCAAAGGGCCCTTCGTCATCAGCAAGCATATCGATAATTCTGCCCTTGCTATGCATAGCGATGGATATCCCTCCGCCTATATGTGCAACTATAAAATTAACGTCCTCATATCTTTTATTAAGCTTTTTTGCCGTTTTCATTGCCGTTGCCCTAGAATTTAGCACATGGTTAAAGCTAACTCTTTTTACCTCAGGTATACCGGTTATTCTAGCCACATCGGATAGCTGGTCTACCGTTACGGGATCATATATGCAGGATAATATCCCCAAGGGTTTTGCTATCTCATAAGCAATAGGTGCCCCAAGATTGGAAGCATGTTCCAGTATCGGATTGTTTTTTAATCTATCTACCATTTTTTCATTAATCTCATAAGCTCCGGCCTCAACGGGAGGGAGCATACCGCCTCTTCCAACTACCGCTGATAATCCTTTTAAATCTACCCCCTCTTTATTCAAGTATTTTAAGATTTCATCTTTCCTATATTCGTATTGATCAATTGTCTTTTCATACTTACCTAATTCTTCTACCGGGTGATTAATTGTATCATACAGAATTTTATCTTCATTTACATATAGTGCAATCTTTGTTGAAGTGGATCCGGGGTTTATCGCCAGTATTTTGTATCCCAATTTATAACCTCCTTAGAAAAATAATGCTTTTTATATTATAACATATATAAAAAGCAGATTAATAAAAAAGTAATTTATCGGGAATAAATTCTATAAGTAATAATAAATATGCCATTTATATTCTTTTTAAAATTGTTCCCTGATGCTTTTAAACACAAGTAAGATAACAAAGCCTATTCATATCAATGTTACCTCCGCTTACCACCGATACGATTTTTTTACCTTTACACCAATCACTTTTTATTGCCGCTGCAACACTGACAGCTCCTGAAGGTTCGGGAACAATTTTAAAATACTCAATACATGCAATCATAGCATTTGAAATTTCTAACTCGCTAACGGTCTCTATGTTATCCACAAACTTTTTGACTAAAGGAAAAGTCATAGAACCCGGCTCTAAAGAAAGCAATCCGTCGGCAATAGAATCAGTTTTATCTAATCGTACTATCTCACCTTTTCGTACTGATACGCCCATAGAATTACTTTCTACCGGCTCAACGCCAACCACTTTTACTTGAGGCTTTAGATTTTTTATATAAGTTGCAATACCGGAGATTAACCCACCGCCACCTATTGGAATAAAAACTGCCTCCACATCCGGCACTTGTTCCAATATTTCTTTACCTATAGTCCCCTGCCCTGCAATAATATGATAATGGTCATATGGAGGCACTTCGAAATAGCCTTCCTGCTCCGCAATTTGTTTTGAACGGTTTAATCTATGTTGAGAAGTAAAGCCGCAAAATTCTATTCTGGCGCCCCAACGTGAAACCGCCTTTATTTTAGCTTCAGGTGCAGTTTCCGGCATAACTATAATAGCCGGTATTCTTAAACGATAAGCCACATAAGCCACAGCTTGGCCATGGTTTCCTGATGAGGCGGTTACAACACCTTTTAAACTTTTAGAAGACTCTAATTCTTTTAAAATACAATTACTTGCACCTCTTATTTTAAAAGAATTGGTAGTCTGAAAATTTTCGGCCTTTAGCATTAATTCAAAACCAAAGTCCTTGACTGCGGCTTCTGAGTATAATATAGGGGTGTACTTTGCATAGTCCTTGATATCAATATGAGCTTTTCTGATTTGTTCTATTTTTAGCAAACCTTTCTGCCTCCTTCCATTAAAAATATACTTGCAATGTCCCTATCGATGTACTTTTAGATTAACATAAATATAACCTAATAGCTATATTTCCTTTTAGCTCCGGGCTACTATCACGCCACTGCTTTGCTGTCATTCCAAATAGTGCAACATTCAATACATCTGCCTCATTTGCATATACATACGTTATTTGATATTTGTTTAATGCAGGAGGA
>CAYXUX010000024.1:14169-19694 GCA_964468275.1 uncultured Clostridiaceae bacterium | reverse complement strand
AGAAGGTATATGAGATGTTAAACCTTGATGAAAAATTAAAGAATCTACCGCAAAAGCCCGGAGTCTACTTAATGAAAAACGGTGATGGGCAAATTATTTATGTAGGTAAAGCAATAAATCTTAGGAGCCGTGTCAGGCAGTACTTTCAATCATCAAAGAGTCATTCTGCTAAGGTACATGTTTTAGTAGAAAATATTGAAGATTTTGAATATATTATAACGAAAAATGAACTTGAAGCCTTGGTTTTAGAATGTAACTTAATAAAAAAACATAGACCAAGATATAATGTAACACTAAAGGATGATAAGCATTATCCATATATTAAAATCACACTAAATGAGAGTTTTCCAAGAGTGATAATAGTTAGGGAGATAATAAAAGATAAAGGGAAATATTTTGGTCCCTTTACGGATAGCAATGCAGTAAAACAGACCATAAATTTAATAAAAAAAATATTCCCTGTAAGAAGCTGTAATAAAAACATTGAAAAAATTGCCGGAAAAGAGAGACCCTGTTTAAATGCCCATATAAATAGGTGTCTGGCACCGTGTACTGGTAAAGTGAGCAAAGAAGAATATGATGATATAATAAAGAATGTTTGCTTGTTCTTGGAAGGAAAACAACAAAATCTGATAACTGAGTTAAAGGGAAAAATGAATAGATTTTCTGAAAATCTTGAGTTTGAAAAAGCAGCTGATATAAGAGATCAACTGGAAGCAGTTAATAAAATTAATGAAGAACAGGTGGCAGTTTCCTCCAGACTTGAGGATTTGGATATTATCGCTTATGAGGTGAATGGTAAACTCGTAAGCGTTCAAATATTTTTTGTTAGGCTGGGAAAGATCGTAGGGAGAGAAAATTTCTTTTTATCGGATATTGGAGAAAGTGAAGCCGGTGAAATAATAGATAGCTTTATAAAGCAATACTATAATAAGGCTGTTTATATGCCTAAAAATATACTTGTATCTACAGAATTAGAGGAGAAAGATATTATAGAAAAGTGGCTTAGCGATAAAAAAGGAAGCAAAGTAAGGATATCTGTACCCTATAGAGGTGAAAAGCGTAAACTAATGCAGATGGCGAAAAGAAACGCTGCGGAATCATTAAGGCTGGAAGTAGAAAAAACTGATAAAGATAAAGAAAAGACCACAGCTCTGATGAGTGAATTAGCAGAGATTCTTAACATTTCTAATAGTATTCATCGAATAGAAGCCTTTGATATTTCCAATATACAAGGTGTCGATAACGTTGGTTCTATGATTGTTTTTGAAGGCGGAAAGCCTGTTAAAAAACATTATAGGCGATTTAAAATAAAAGGATTCGTAGGACAAGACGATTATGCAAGCATGAGGGAAATCGTAGAAAGAAGAATTATGCGTGGTTTAGATGAAAGAAATAATATGCAAGATCAAAGTTCTGAATATAAGAACGGCAAATTTTCAAAACTTCCTGATTTAATTTTCGTAGATGGAGGACTTAATCAAGTAAACTCTATTATTCCCATTTTAGAAAAGTATAATCTGGATATTCCCGTTTGCGGTATGGTTAAAGATAATAGGCATAGAACACGAGGACTTATTTATAAAGGAAAAGAAGTTTTATTATCTTCAAAAAGTGAAGTTTTTAAGCTTATTGTTAGAATACAAGATGAGGCTCATAGATTTGCAATAACATATCATAGAAGCCTAATGAGAAAAAAGGTTAAAAGCTCAATTTTAGATGAGATCCCCGGTGTTGGGGCAACAAGGAAGAATGCACTTTTAAAGCATTTTAAAAATATGGAGGAAATAAAAACAGCATCTATGGATGATCTGCTTTCTGTTAAAAATATAAATAGAAAAGTAGCGGAAAACATTATTGACTTTTTTAAAAATTAGACTTTACAGAGTATACTTCGTATATAAATATAATAGCAGACAATTGGGGGTTTAATTATAAAAAAAGGCTATATAAATCGAAAAAAACATTAGCCGGAATTTGCGGTGGTTTAGCGAAGTATTTTAGTATTAATTCTACCTCTTATTGTCCAATAAGCTATATTATTTCTATAAGCACCTTTTCTGCCAAGTTCGGTTTTACAATAAGGGCATATTAAATGTCCTTTTAGTTTTTCCAAATCCATTTCTGATTCTATTATTCGGGGCAATTGCATTTTTATCAGATTACCTTTTCCGACTTTTTCATATAGAACAACAGGCATCTTACAATTACCGCATGAAACCTCAAGGGTATAAGTACTCTTTTTCTTTCTATATAAAGAATTTTTATATCTGATACCATGCCCTCCTATCTATAAATATTTTTAGTAAAAGTTTGTCATACCACTTGATATTCTAACTTTACAACAATTATAACATATAAAATACCAGATGTTTTATATATGAATTCTTAATAAATGTTTTGAATATAAATATTGTAGCAATAGTGATGTTTTAGGGGGAGTTATAATGGTAAAAAAGCTTAAAACAATTTTATCTATTATTTTAATAATAGTAATTATAGTTATAGGACCATTTTTATTTAAAAAATATTGGATTGACTACAGGGAAAGCTATGAAGGAAAAAAAGAAGATATCAATTGGAAAGGTGTTATAACATTATGGGATTTTCCAAAGCTGGATACAACAACGGGGAGCAAGCATTCATGGATGAACAAAAAAATCAAGGAATTCGAGAAGTCCCACCCAGGCGTATATATAGAATACAAGACCATAGATTCCATCAATGGAAAAGCAACACTGAGGGCAGCTATAAAAATAAATGCAACACCGGATATAGCTCCTATAGGCAGTGATATGTTTTTTCTTTCATCGGGCTTACTGGAGCCTTTAAATGAATATATTTCAAACAATGATTGGAAAGATTTTTTAGAAGGCGCTGCTTCTTCTTGTACATATAAAGATACGATATACGGAATTCCTTGGGCACAAATGGGCTATACATTATTATTAAACAAGGATATGTTTAGTGATAAAGAAGTAGATTTGCCGAAGGATGGGTTTTGGACTTATGAGGAGTTTGTAGAATGTTTAAAAAAACTTACATTCGAAGGCAAAAGAAAGGGAGACCCGAAAACCTATGGTCTATTAGGGTATATTGGCCCCGGCTATTATAATATATTTGGGATACTGATGGGTAGAGGTGCTTCTATAATTGACGAAAGCACCGGGATATACTCTTTTGATTCTCCTGAGGCTCTTGAAGGTTTAACAAGATTACACGAGCTTAAAAATAAATATGATGTTTTATATTCAAGTATAGAGGATTTAAACTTAAGTACTTCCTTTAGCCTTTTTTTGGAAGGAAAAGCGGCAGTATTATTAGGTGAATCTTGGATGGTGCCCTATTTAAGAAATATTGGAAATAAACAAGGTATTAACTTTACTATAGCTCATTATCCCAGTGATAATCAAAGATATCCTTTATATATAAATGAAAAGTATTGGTCTTATGGAGTATTTAAACAAAAAGATAATGCGAAAAAGGAAATTTGCGTTGAATTAATAAAATTTGTGACAGATTGTGAATCTCAAGAAAAATTAAAAGATTTCGGATATTTTCCGGTGCGAAAATCGTGCAGACATATATACCAAAATGATAAAGAGATGTATACTATTCAGCAAGGATTGGATTTTGCTAAAAATGTTTCATGTCATAAGTATTGGTGGGAAATTGACGGGATTCTCCAGTATGCTATTTTGGATGTTTTGATGAACAAAAAAAGCCCTGAAGAAGCCTTACAAGATATAAAAGCATTAACAAGTAAATATTTTAATGGTAAAATTGCCGAATAATTATATAAAATCTATAATGTTTTGTTGTATAATCATTTTATCCGGTTTATTTTTAAAAGTATAAATATCTGAAGACAATGGCAAAATATGGACTGGAGGATAGTTAAAATGAAAGATAAGCAACCTGTTATTGAATATAACAATAAAAAGTATCTAAGAATACCGGTTAGAACTCATGTAGTGCAAAAAAATGATAATATAGTAGATGTAGTTAAAAAATATACTGAAGAAATAGTTAAAAATGATGATATTGTATTTGTAAGCGAAAAAGTAGTGGCTATAACTCAGGGCAGAGCTTTTTTTCTAAACGAAATAGAACCAAGGCCTCTGGCTGTCTTTTTATCTAAGCATGTAACTAAAACCCCCATTGGAATTGGTTTAGGAATACCGGAAACAATGGAAATGGCTTTAAGGGAATGTGGAGTTTTGAGAATACTTTTTGCTGCTGCTGTGAGTTTTATAACAAAATTATTTGGTAGAAAAGGAGACTTTTATAGAATTGCCGGGTATAAAGCTTCTTCGATTGATGGCCCTACGCCTAATACACTGCCTCCATATAATAGATGTGTTGTTTTAGGCCCTAATGAACCTGATAAGGTTGCGAAAGAAATAAGCGATAGCGTTAAAGCCGAAGTAGCGGTAGTTGATATGAACGATTTTGGCGGGAATGTATTGGGAACGTCCAAGAATATTCTTGATAGAAAAATGATTTTAGAGGTCTTAAAGGATAACCCGTTAGGACAATGTTCAGAGCAGACTCCTATTGGAATCATAAGAGTTATAGAAGAATAAAAGACCAATAAAGGAGGATTTGATTTTGCTTTTTAATAATGAATTTACTAATATAAAGTATGATGAACCTATGAAAAACCACACTTCCATCAAAGTTGGCGGAAAAGCGGATATTTATATGGAACCTGAAAACATAGATGAACTTGTTAAGTTTATTGGGCACCTTAAAGAGAAAGACATATTATATTATCTATTCGGTAATGGCACCAATGTGTTAGTTTCCGATGAGGGTATCAGGGGAGCAGTAATTAAAATAGGAGATAAGATTGCTGATGTCAGAGTCGAAGGGAATACAATTATTGCGGAGAGCGGGGCACTGTTTAGTTCCATATCAAAGCTGGCTGCAGAACATTCCTTTGCCGGATTGGAATTTGCAAACGGCATACCCGGATCAGTTGGCGGAGCAATATCAATGAATGCCGGTGCCTACGGGATGGAAGTAAAAGATGTAGTAGAAAAAGCAGAAATACTGGATAATAAATTGAATTTAAGAACTTTAAGCAATAAGCAAATGAAATTTGGATATAGGAAAAGTATAATCAGTAAGGAATCCTATATAGTAACTAAAGTGTTTTTCAATTTAAAAGCCGGTAATATCAATGAAATAAGAAAACTGATGACTGAATTAAATCAAAAGAGACAGGCAAAACAGCCAATTGAATTTCCCAGTGCAGGCAGTGTATTTAAAAGGCCTGAAGGTTATTATGCCGGTAAACTTATTGAAGATGCCGGCCTAAAAGGTATGGCAATTGGCGGTGCGGAAATCTCAGATAAACACTGTGGTTTTATTATTAATAAAGGGAATGCAACATCCAAAGACATATATAACCTTATTGTACATATTCAAAAAACTATTTATGAGCGGTATGGAGTTAAGTTGGAAACAGAGGTTAAATTGATAGGCAAATTTTAATAATGCTAACAATACAGTCATCCTGA
>CAYXUX010000024.1:1243-14069 GCA_964468275.1 uncultured Clostridiaceae bacterium | reverse complement strand
GTAACAGTAGAAAAGGCTTAGGGTCTTTCAGTGAAATGTGAAGTGGATTTCCTTTATACCGATAGATATATTATAATAAATATTAAAGATGAAGTCTTAGAGGTGTAATTTTTGATAAAATTAATTGCCGATTATCATACACATACAATATACAGTCATGGTAAAGGTACTATTTTGGAAAATGTTTTAGAAGCCAGGCGAAAAGGATTAAGGGAGATTGCAATAACTGACCATGGTTTTAGACACTTTGCCTTTGGAGTAAAGAGAAGAAAATTAAAGAAAATGCGGCAAGAAATAGATAATATCAACAAAAAATTTAGAGATATTAAAGTGTTATTAGGCATGGAATGTAATATAATAAGTAAAGACGGTATTATTGATATAGACGATGCATCTCTTAAATATCTGGACATATTGGCATTAGGTTACCATATGCTGGTTTTGCCCAAGGGACTTATGGATTACCACCATATATACGTAAAAAACTATTTGTATAGATTAAAAAGAATCAATAATTATAAAATAATACAAGATAATACCGATACGATGATAAAAGCGATTAGCAATTATAAAATTGATTTTATTACACATCCCGGCGCACGAATACCTATGGATATAAAAAGATTAGCAATGGGAGCAGCGGAGGTTGGGACAGCTTTAGAGATAAATGCAAACAGTAATGTTATGACTGTGGAAGAAATAAAAACTGCAGCAGAATCAGGTGTAAAATTTGTGATAAATAGTGATGCCCATAAACCTGAAGATGTAGGAAATTTTAAAAATGGGACAAAGCTGGCGGGAGAAGCCGGACTTGCAAAAGAGCAAATAATAAATGCGGCTAAATAGTCCGAGCAGTTGCAGGAGGGATTGAAGATGAGATTTATTATAATAACCGGACTTTCAGGTGCAGGTAAAAGTCAAGCAGTAAAATTCTTAGAAGACTTAGGATATTTTTGTGTAGATAACCTACCACCTGCTTTGATTCTTAAATTTGCAGAGATATGCAGCCAAAGTCGAGGTTCTATAGATAAAATTGCTATTGTAACGGATATACGCGGCGGTATGTTTTTTGATCAATTGCAAACAAGTTTGGATGAATTACAAGAAGAAGGTTTTAATTACGATATTTTATTTTTGGAAGCATCGGATGAAACTTTAATTAAGAGATTTAAAACAAGCAGACGAATGCACCCTTTGGCTGTTGACGGAAGGATTTATAACGGTATTGATGCAGAAAGAATGAGATTGGAAGAAATAAAAGAAAAGGCTACCTATATTATAGACACCACTAATATGAGCACAGGTCAATTAAAGCAAGAGATAATACATCTTTTTATTGAGGGTGGAAAGACGGAAAAGCTTATTATACATGTTATTTCCTTTGGTTTTAAATATGGATTGCCTTTAGATGCGGATTTAGTTTTTGATGTTAGGTTCTTACCTAATCCATACTATATAGAAAGTTTGAAAAAACTTAGCGGCAATGATAAAAAGGTTCGTGAATATGTTATGAAATGGCCGGAAGCCTCGGTTTTTTTAGATAAATTGATAAATATGGTTGATTATCTGATACCTTATTATATAAAAGAAGGCAAAACCCAACTGGTCATTGCTATAGGCTGTACCGGCGGAAGGCATAGATCGGTAACTATTGCAAATTATTTAGGTGAAGCACTTAAAGAAAAGGAACATAGGGTTATAGTGGATAACAGAGATATTGATGAAGAAGCAAGTAAAAAAATAAAAGGGAAATAACTATAAATGTAATGAAGGAGATGTAGAAAAATTTGAGCGAAAACATAAAAGAGGAAATAGTTTCTTGGGTAAAACTGATTGTTACTGCATTTATATTGGCTTTTGTATTAAAGACTTTTATATTCCAAATTGCTTTTGTTAAAGGACCGTCAATGAAGCCTACATTACAACAAGGCCAAATACTTATAGTGTCTAAACTTAGTTATAGGATTGGAAATCCTAAAAGAGGAGAAATTGTAGTGATTAATGACAGAATGGAAAATAAAGATTTAATAAAAAGAGTAATCGGTATGCCTAATGAAGTATTGGAAGTTAAAGAAGGTGCAGTATTTATAAATGATGAGATATTATCACCGGACTATACAAATATTCCTACATATGAAAACGGTTTTGAAAAATCAAAAACAGCAGAGGATGAGTACTTTATATTAGGTGATAATAGAATTGAGAGCAGGGATAGCAGATCCAATACCTTGGGGTTTGTTAAAAGAAAGAGCATAATAGGGAAAGCAGTTTTTAGACTATGGCCTTTAAATAAAATAGGGGTGCTTAAATAAAGGGGGGCTTTTATGTCCTTTTCTTCTAACGTAAAAAATGAACTGGCAAAAATAAAAATGACGGAAAGCTGTTGTCAGAGGGCAGAATTGTCAGCTCTTATAAAATTGACCGGTGCTATACAAATAACCGGAAATAACCGGATTGGAATTAGATTGACTACGGAAAATGCTGCAATAGCTAGGAAAATATTTACCTTATTAAAAATAAATTATGGGATACAAACTCAAGTATTGATGTCGAAAAATAGACAGCTTAAAAAGAAATATAGTTATACACTTCTAATAGGACCGGAAAACGCTTCGTATGAATTGCTTATATCTCTTGGTATATTGAAAATGAAAGACAACTTAAGAATAAACCAAAGAATTCCCAAAAGTGTAATAGAAAAAGAATGTTGTAAAAAAGCATATCTAAGAGGTGCTTTTTTAGGCGGCGGTTCTATTAGTGACCCGGAAAAAACATATCATTTAGAGATAGTTACGAATAATAATTCATATGCTGATGATTTGAGAAGACTGATTAATTCTTATGGTTTAAATTCTAAAGTTGTTAGCAGGAAGAATAGTTTTGTAGTATATCTAAAAGAAGGAGAAAATATAGTAGATTTTTTAAATATTATTGGCGCACATAATGCCCTATTAAAAATTGAAAACATAAGAATATTTAAGGAAATGCGGAACAATGTGAATAGACTGGTTAATTGTGAAACTGCAAATTTAAGCAAAACTGTTAATGCGGCTATGAGGCAAATAAATAATATTCAATTTATAAAGAAGAACATGGGCCTCAATAGGCTTCCTAAGAACCTAAGAGAAATGGCGGAATTCAGACTTTTGCATCAAGATTTAAGCTTGGCGGAATTAGGTGAGGCAATGAATCCCCCTGTTGGGAAATCCGGTGTAAATCATAGGCTTCGTAAGCTTGATCAAATAGCTGAAGATTTAAGAATCAAATTAACCTTTAGGCAGGGCTGATAATATTGTTAATTTGCAATGAAAGCAATTGTAAAAAATGATTATGTATGTATAGAGATTGACGTCTCTGTCAATTAGAAAGATGTGTATAATTTTAATGGGGGAAGATAAATGGATACCATAAAAATAGATTATGGCAAAGATACCATAGATCAAGAGTATTTAAAGAATGTTAAGGAAACAGTTAAAACAATTCATAATAAGATTCATAGTAAAGAAGAGTATGATAAAATGCCCCTTGGTTGGCTTGATATACCAATAAAGATTGATGAAAATATTTTAGAGAATATTGTTGCTTCTGCCAAAGAGCTTGGAAATATTTCAGATACTATTATTTCGTTAGGCATCGGTGGCTCATATCTTGGCGGTAAAGCGGCAATTGAGATGTTGAATCCTAATAATAAAAAAGTTGTTTTTGCAGGGAATAATATTAGCGGACAGTATTTGAACGATTTAATTGTAGAAATAGAGAAGAAGGATTTTAGTCTTATAGTTATTTCAAAATCAGGAACGACACTGGAAACGGCTATAGCTTTTAGAATACTAAAAGACAGATTAATAAAAAAATATGGGAAAGATGAAGCAGCAAAGAGAATCGTGGCAATAACGGATAAAACAAAAGGGGTGCTAAGGGCTATTGCAGATAAAGAAGGTTATGAAAGCTTTGCAATACCTGAAAATATTGGCGGCAGATACTCGGTACTGACACCGGCAGGTTTATATACCATTGCAGCGGCAGGTATTGATATTTATGAAATAATTGAAGGAGCAAAAGAAGCCTATTATATCTATAATGATGAGGATATGGATAAGAATCCGGCATATAAATATGCAGCTCTAAGAAATGCGTATTATGATGCCGGAAAAGCTATAGAAATTTTAATAAATTATGAACCGGCGATGCTATACTTTTCTGAGTGGTGGAAACAGCTATTTGGGGAAAGTGAAGGGAAAGGCGGGAAAGGTTTGTTTCCTGCGTCACTTCAATTTACTACTGATTTACATTCTATGGGACAATTCTTGCAGGAAGGCACGCAAAATGTTTTTGAAACCGTATTAAACTTTAAATTCAATAAAAGCGATGTGCCGATACCGTATGATTATGAAGATATAGACGGATTAAACTATTTACAGAATAAAACATTAAATTTTATAAATGATATAGCTTTTCAAGGGGTAAAGGAAGCTCACGAAAGCGGTGGCATGCCGATTATTACAATTGATATACCGGAAAAATCCCCTTATTATTTTGGACAATTGGTATATTTTTTTCAAAAAGCATGTGCAATCAGTGGTTATATTATAAATGTAAATCCCTTTAATCAACCCGGGGTTGAGAAATACAAGAAAAATATATTTAAATTACTTGGTAGGTAAGCGGGAAGGAAGATTTTGATGAAAGACTTTGTACACTTACATTTACATACGGAATACAGTCTTTTAGATGGAGCGGGAAGGCTAGACAAAGTAATAGATAAGGTTAAGGAACTAGGCATGGATTCCGTTGCTATTACGGATCACGGTACTATGTACGGTGTAGTTGAATTTTATAAAAAAGCTTCAAAAAAAGGAATTAAGCCTATAATAGGCTGTGAAGTCTATGTGGCACAACGGAGAATGGTGGACAAGGATTCGAAATATGATAGCGACCATTATCACTTGGTTTTACTGGCAGAAAATGAAATCGGTTATAAAAATCTAATATATCTGGTATCCCAAGGTTTCATAACCGGATTTTACTATAAGCCAAGAGTCGACATGGAATTACTAAAGCAATATTCTGAAGGAATAATCGCGCTAAGTGCATGCTTGGCAGGTTCCGTTCCCCGGACTCTTTTTAATAAAGGTTACGAAAGCGCCAAAAAAGAGGCTATCAAATATTTACAAATATTTGGAGAGGGAAATTTCTTTTTAGAGCTACAAGATCACGGAATTAAAGAACAGGCTTTAGTAAATAAAGAATTAGTCAGAATGTCTGAAGAAACAGGAATTCCCCTTGTTGCAACTAATGATGTTCACTACGTGAATAAAGAAGATGCGAGGGCTCATGATATTTTGCTATGTATTCAAACAGGTAAAACAATAGATGATGAAAAAAGAATGAGCTTTGAAACCGATGAGTTTTATATTAAATCTCCGGAAGACATGAAAGATTTATTTAGTTTTGCTCCGGAGGCAATAAAGAACACTGTCAAAATTGCAGAAAGATGTAAGGTTGATTTTACTTTCGGTGAGATCCATTTACCTCAATTTGATGTTCCTCCCGGATATACATCAGATACTTACCTAAAGGATATCTGTAAAAAAGGCCTTAAAAAAAAGTATAATGCAATGACAGAGGAACTCATTGAAAGAATGGAATATGAGCTTTCTATTATAGAAAAAATGGGGTATGCCGATTACTTTTTAATTGTCTGGGATTATGTCAGATTTGCTAAAGAAAATGATATTATGGTCGGCCCCGGAAGGGGTTCCGGTGCCGGCAGCATAGTGGCCTATGCAATAGATATAACGGATATAGATCCTATTAGATACAATCTTATATTCGAAAGATTTCTAAATCCCGAAAGGATAAGCATGCCTGATTTTGATATTGACTTTTGTTATGAAAGAAGACAGGAAGTAATAGATTATGTCATTAAAAAATATGGCAAAGAGAGAGTTGCACAGATAATTACCTTTGGTACCATGGCTGCCAGGGCTGCCATACGTGATGTGGGCAGAGCTCTCAATATATCTTATGGGGAAGTGGATAATATCGCAAAAAACATTCCTATGGAAATAGGAATGACTATAGATAAGGCTTTAAATGTCAATCATAATTTAAAAAATGAATATGATAACAATACGGGAATAAAAGAACTCATAGATACGGCTAGGGCATTGGAAGGAATCCCTAGGCACGCATCAACTCATGCCGCGGGAGTGGTTATATCCAAAGAAGCTATTGCAGATTATGTGCCTTTACAAATGAATGAAGATGTTATTACAACCCAGTTTTCCATGGGAAATTTGGAAGAACTGGGGCTTTTAAAAATGGACTTTCTGGGGCTTAGAACCTTGACCGTAATCAGAGATACGTTGGATATTATTAAAGATGAAGGGTTGGAAGTTCCTGATATTGCAAGAATTGACTATGATGATGCCAATGTTTATAAAATGATTTCTGATGGAGATACTTATGGTGTTTTTCAATTGGAAAGTGCGGGGATGACAAATTTTATAAAGGAATTAAAACCGAACACTATGGAAGATGTAATAGCGGGAGTGTCTCTTTTTAGACCGGGACCCATGGATCAAATTCCTAGGTATATAGCGAATAAAAAGAATCCTGAAAAGATAAAATATTTGCATGAAAAACTTAAACACATATTATCTGTTACTTATGGATGTATTGTATATCAAGAACAAGTTATGCAAGTGTTTAGAGAATTAGCCGGTTATTCCATGGGGAGGTCGGATTTAGTTAGAAGGGCAATGTCTAAGAAAAAAGCAGACGTTATGGCTAAAGAAAAAGAAATTTTTATAAACGGTTTCAAGGATGAAAGAGGAGAAATTTTAGTACCGGGTTGTGTTAGAAACGGGATAAAAAAGGAAGCAGCGGAAAGAATATTTGACGAGATGTCCGAGTTTGCAAAATACGGTTTTAATAAGTCCCATGCGGCGGCTTATGCGGTAATAGCATATCAGACTGCTTGGCTGAAATATTATTACAAAGTACAATTTACGGCAGCATTGATTACAAGCATTATGGATAATAGCAATAAGGTTGCAGAATATATACTTGATAGCAAAAAGGCGGGAATAGAAATATTGCCCCCCGATATTAATGAAAGCGGCATTAACTTTGCGGTCAGAGGTAAGAAAATAAGATTCGGGCTTGCGGCAGTTAAAAATGTAGGGATAAACGCAATTAACTCAATTATAGATTCACGAAGAGAAAAAGGACATTTTGAAAGTTTATATGATTTTTTAGATAAGGTTGATTTGAGTTATGTAAACAAAAGAACTGTGGAAAGTTTAATAAAATCCGGTGCTTTTGATTGTTTTAATATTTATCGAAGCAAGATGATGGCAGTTTACGAAAAGTTTATGAATTGTATCAATGAACAGAGACGGGCTAATGTACAAGGACAATTATCTTTGTTTGAAGGGGATAGTGAGGATTTACCAATAGATAATGATGTTTACCCGGAATTGAATGAGTATCCTCAAAATGTCTTACTGGCTATGGAAAAAGAAATGCTGGGTCTATATATAAGCGGACATCCTTTGTTGGAACACAAGAAGGAACTGGAAGATAGGACATCAATAAATACTGCCGAACTGGTAAAAATAGTTTCAGAAACAGAGAGTTCCGGTTTTTATGCTTATAATTATGATGGCAAAAGGGTTATAATGGGAGGTATTATAGTATCAATAAAACCAAAATCAACAAAGAATAATAATATGATGGCTTTTGTTGAAATAGAAGACCTTTATGGAATAATCGAGGTAATTGTATTCCCTAAAATATATGATGAATATGAGTACTTGCTAAAAAACGATAATATAATTATTATAGAAGGAAGAATTAGTTTGAGGGAAGAAGAAGATGCCAAGCTTATATGTGAAAAAATCATACCTTTAGGTAATTCTAAAATAAAAATAGATGTTAAGGAGGTGAAACCCACTAAGCTATATATTAAAATAAACACGCAAAAAAATCCGGAAATGCTTAATATAATAAAGAATATACTTAGCAGAAACCGTGGAGAACAACCGGTATATGTAATAGATGATGCAAAAAGGACCTCCGGTAAATCCGTGGTAATGAAAGCTGATAAAAGCATATGGGTAAATATAAATAGTGATTTAATAGATGACTTAAAAAGAACCTGCGGTGATGAATGTGTTGCCTTGAAATAGATTTTTTATTACAATAGATTTAATATTAAGGATTGCTTCCCTAAAAAGCATAAACTCAATAAAAGGAGGCTTCTTGAATGTGGACAGTGATATATATAGCTCAAAATAAAACAAAAGCTGAAATGATAAAGGAACGTCTTACAGATGAAGGTATGTTGGTAAAAATTCAACCATTGGGTAAAAAAGCCGAAAGTGATTATGGTTATCATGAAATTTTAGTGCCGGAAAGCGAGGCAGAAGAAGCACAAAATTTATTATATGAAATAGGGTATTAAAACAAAAACACGGCAGTGTTTTTGTTTTTATGGAATATTAGGAAATATTGATTTAGGAGGGTTTGTATGAAAAACATTGCTGTATTAACCAGCGGTGGAGATTCTCCGGGTATGAATGCTGCTATAAGAGCTGTAGTAAGATCCTGTATTTATAAAGATTTAAGAGTTTTTGGTGTTAAGAAAGGATTTAACGGGCTGATACATGGAGATGTAATGGAAATGGATGTATCCTCCGTAGCAGATATCATACAAAGAGGAGGAACTATACTTAGAACAGCAAGATGTGAAGAATTTGAAACGGAAGAAGGTTTTAATAAAACATTAAACATTATAAATATTTTTAATTTTGATGGGATAATAATCATAGGCGGAGACGGCACTCTAAGGGGAGCAAAGGATCTATCCGACAGTGGTATTCCGTGTGTGGGTATTCCTGCTACCATAGATAATGATTTACCTTTTACCGATTATACAATAGGTTTTGATACTGCTCTTAACACTATTTTGGATGCTGTTAATAAAATTAGAGATACTACAACATCTCATGAAAGAGTCAGTATCATAGAAGTGATGGGAAGGAAATCCGGAAATATAGCTTTATATGCCGGCTTAGCCGGCGGTGCTGAAAGTATTATAGTTCCCGAGATAGAATTTTCTTTTGATAGTATATGTAAAAAGCTCCTTCAAGGTAAAAATAGAGGCAAGTTACACAGTATAATCATGTTGGCTGAAGGTGTGGGTAATGCAATAAAACTCGCAGAAGATATAGAGCAAAAGCTGGATATGGAAGTAAGGATTACTATATTGGGTTATTTACAAAGAGGAGGAGCTCCAACGGCCTTTGATCGTATATTAGCAAGCAGATACGGTGCAAAAGCAGTAGAACTGTTAATTCAAGGAAGGTATGATAGAGTAGTTGGGATTAGGAATAATGAAATAATAGACGAAGATATCGAGACGGCACTGGAAACGAAAAAGAAGTTTAATAAAGACATGTATGAATTGGCTAAGATACTGTCTATATAAAGAAAAGATCTAGCCCCTTGAGGCCGGTTAGATTATTTATTTAAAAGGTTGAAATAAATAACTATTGTATTCAATTATGAGAGGAGATATGAAATGGAATATAGTATTTTAGGACGAACGGGAATTAACGTATCACGTATAGGTTTTGGCGGAATACCTATCCAGCATGTGGAGCAGGAAGATGTGAATAAGATGATAACAAAGTCCATGGAGATGGGTATTAATTTTATTGATTCCGCTAGAGGATATACAGTAAGCGAAAGCTTGTTGGGGAATGCTTTAGCCGGAAGAAGAGATAAATTTTATATAGCAACAAAAGCTATGGCGTTAGATAAGGAAAAGATGAAGGAAGAAGTGGCAAAATCTTTAGAGGATTTAAAGACAGATTATATAGATTTATATCAGATTCATAATGTAAGGTCTATAGAAGATTTGGAAATGGCAATAGGGAAAAATGGTGCCGTGGAAGCATTTACCGAACTACAAGAAGAAGGAATTATAAAGCATATAGGCATATCAAGTCACAAGATACCGGTTCTGGAAAAAGCTATTGAAATGGATATTTTTGATACAATCCAATTTCCTTTTAATGTTGTCGAAAAACAAGGGGAGGAACTTTTTAAAAAAGCTGTAGAAAACGATGTAGGTACTATAGCTATGAAACCTATGGCTGGGGGAGCTCTGCGTGACGGGCGAAAGTCTTTAAAATATATACTTGAAAGCCCCTATTTAAACGTTGCAATACCGGGAATGGACTGTGTTGAGCAGGTTATAATAAATGCTAATGCTGCAGATGGTGTCAAGCTAACTGATGAGGAAAAAGCTGAAATAGAGAAAGTTGCAAAGGAATTAGGCAATACTTTTTGCCGCAGATGTGAATACTGCCTTCCATGCACCGTAGGAATCAACATTCCCCTGCTATTTATAATGGAAGGATACTATACGAGATATGATTTAAAAGACTGGGCGATGTCAAGATATAAAAGTTTTGATAAGAAGGCCGATGATTGTATAAAATGCGGTATATGTGAAAGCCGTTGTCCTTATGAACTCCCAATAAGGGACATGCTTGATAATGTAACTGATGTATTTAAATAAAGTAATAAGGAGATAAATCACCGTTTTGAACAAAGGGAAGAGTCTTATGATTCCGTTTAACTCCCCGCCTAAAACCTTAACAATACCTGTACCATGTTTAATCTTTGCAGGCAATATAAACTCAAAAGGACTAATCATATGTACTCTCTCCGAAAAAAACGATATTATTTTGAAAAATTGGTAGCACTATAAAAGGCGTATAAAACATAATTTAAATTGATTTAAATATATGTCAATAAACTATAATTTCAACGATATGCACATCTATTATTTTTTCTTAATTTATTTAATACCTTTATTCAACCTAGAAAGGTTTATCAATCGGAATTATCGTTATTTCTGCTTTGCCTATCTCTTAGCTTTAATAATTTCATATAACTTTTTAAATCTTCCAGGCTTTTTGGAGATAAATTATTTATTTCCTCAATAAGATTATCCGTAGCCGAATAAGATTTTTTGTCTTCTTGTGCAATTAATATATTTTTATTAGATATACCGAATAAATAATCAAGACTTATATCAAATAATTCCGCTATTACCTTTGCATTTTCCAATGTAGGTTTTTTTCTATCATTTTCATAATATGCTATGGTGCTTTGGGTAAGATTAAGTTTTTTAGCTAGTTGTTTTTGAGTCCAGCCGGCATTTTCGCGAAGATGCTTTAGGCGTTTTGAAAACATAATACCACCTCAATTTCATTATAGTATTATTTTTTTTATTCATAGAGAAGTATGACTAATAAAAATAGAATTTGACATTACATAACCATGAGGCATATAATTCTATATAATAAGTTATAAAATATAAGAAATATCGCCCGATTTCAAGACAAGTAAACTTTTTTATAAAGGGGAGGTAAAGACATGAAGATTTTGATAGCAGAAAATGATCACGCCAGCGGCAGATTTTTAAGTGAACTTCTAGGGAAATACGGTATTTGTGATCTTGTTATTGATGGGCAGGAATCAATCAATGCATTTTTAGTCGCATTAGAAGAAAGAGAGCCATATGATTTGCTATGCCTTGATATTATGATGCCAAAGGTGGATGGGATAACTACCTTGAAAACAATAAGAGATATTGAAAGGCAATATAGAATTAAACCAGATAATCGAATAAAAATAATTATAATCACAGCATTGGATGATGCAAGACTTGAGCAAAGGGCTTTTGATAATGGATGTGATGAGTATTTAACTAAACCTATAGATATAGAAAGGCTGTTAAAAATTGTGGATAATCCGGGCGGAAGCAGATAAGCAAAACAGGAGGAGGTTTTACGACCTTCCTCCTGTTTTATTTTTATTTCATCATTGCATTTATAAACCAGATATTCTTGCTAAAGTATGCTACATAGTCTTCAAACATTGCAACAGTTTCAAAATCTCCTTCTTCATCAGCGGTATTTCTAATTTCTGTAGCTAATTCTCTCATAACTTCTAAATCCTTTTTTACTATTTCCAAGGATTCTTTGACAGTGAAGTCCTTTGCTTTGATTTCTTCGATTGAAGACTGCTCTAAGTATTCTGACATAGTAGATAAGGGCATTACATTTTTCATCTTTAATAGTTCTGCTACCGCATCATAGTTCTCAAACATTTCATCATAGATTTCTTCTGTAAAGGTATGAATCCTCATAAATCGGTTTCCAACTACATTCCAATGAATATTGTGCAGCTTTACGATTAGCACTCCTAGATTTGCCAAGTATTTTTGTAGTAAGTTTTCATGTTTCATTATTTTGCCTCCTAAATTTTTTATTTTTAAATTTTTATTTATATTAATTATTATCTTTCCATGGTTTAATTATATGATACAATAAAAGAAACAAAAAGACACAAATATGTTAGTTGAGGTGGTATTTTGGAAAGAAAGGTATATAACGGATTTGAACTTTTACATGATTTAATTAAACTAAGATGGGTGCCGGAAATAGTTAAATCAGTTCAATTAGGCAACAATCGTTATAATGATATTTTAAGGAGTATTCCTTATGTAAGTAATACCGAGTTGAATAGGAAGTTAACGGTTTTGGTTGAAAAAAGAGTAGTTAAAAAAACTGTTGAAGGCTATAATACGGATTATTCTCTGCTTGATTTTGGTGAGGACTTGGCACATATTTTTAATCATTTGGAATGCTTAGAAGATAAATATTTTGACAATACAGGCAGGGAAGTACATTGTCCCAGATTATAGATACTTAAATATTGTCACTTTGAAGATTCTTCACTG
>CAYXUX010000024.1:0-1143 GCA_964468275.1 uncultured Clostridiaceae bacterium | reverse complement strand
AGCGAAGAGTCTTTTGTTCCGATGGGAAGTCAGAATAACAAAACTATATTTACATAACAAGGGAGATGAAACTTTGGTACATATACGAGAATATAAAAATGGTGACGAAGAAGGGATAATTTCTTTATTTAATAATGTATTTAAAAAAAACAGAAATAAGGAATATTGGTTATGGCAATTTAAAGACAATCCTTTGAAAGAACCAATAATAATTATAGCTGAAGACAATTCAAAAATTGTGGGGCAGGCGACATTACTTCCAACGGAGGTTTTAATAAAAAAGGAAAAAGTTTATGCAGGACAGTCTCTTGATGTTATGGTAGATACGGATTATAGAAGACAGGGAATATATGAGAATATGGCTTTTAAATCTTATGATATAGGAATAGAAAGAGATATAAAATTTAGATTTGGTTTTCCAAGCAAATCGGCTTTAGAAGGATTAATAAAAAAACTTGGCGGGACTTTAACAACAGAGATTCCTTTGTACATGAAAGTTTATAACCTTGAGAATATTTTAAATGCCTTAATAAAAATAAGAATATTATCAAAAATTTTTGCTAAACCTATATTTTTTATAGTGAATTCGATTTTATTTAAAGAAGAAAGCGTAGAAATTAAGAAAAACTATGATATAAGAGAAGTATATGTTTTTGATAAAGACTTTGATAATCTATGGAAAGAATTAAAAACCGATTATTCTATAATGACAGAGAGAACAAGCAGGTTCTTGAATTGGAGAATAAAAGATCACCCGGCAAAATGTTATAAAGTGTTTGCGGCATATTCCCACGCCCAATTAACCGGGTATATAATAATAAAAATAGAAGATCGCATTCTTAGGGGGAAATATAAATCAAAGCTAGGCAGTATTGTAGACATAATAGGATTAGATGAAGATACAATAAAGGCACTATATTTGAAAGCTAAAGATTGCTTTAAAAAAGAAAGTGTGGATTTATCAATAATTTGGCTAACCGACTCTATGAGATATAAAAAATTGTTTAAAAGCTTTGGCTTCTTTAAAACCAAAAGCACTATTCCTTTTGTAGTAAAAGATTTGACTGAAGATAAGGAGTTGGAAGACTTTATAATAAAAGAAGACAACTGGTATCTTATGCCTATAGAATCGGATTTTTATTA
>CAYXUX010000023.1:0-19777 GCA_964468275.1 uncultured Clostridiaceae bacterium | reverse complement strand
GAGTGTATAGGAGTCTCAATGAAAATCTCAACGAGAGGGAAGTTTAGTTTATAAACTGAGGCGAAAAGTCAGTGAATTTTTAAATAAAATATTATCTCTGAGAGCTTACATAATCATGATTTATAAAAGTTTTCTTTGTAAATATTAATAATTTTCATTTTGGATAAATAATTCTTGACAATGTTGATGTATTTGTTAAAGTTTGACTTAATAAGTTTTCAGTAATGAAAATGTGGAGGGAAAAAGTGATTGGCAACGACAAATCTTACAGAGGCATGTTTAAAGTTTTAAAGAGGTTTGCTATGTTGCAATGATATATAGTGATGCAAGTTATAGTGTATTAAATTTATATCAGTTGGTGATATTGAGTTTAAAATATTAGAAGGATATAATAGTAAGGTATAACATGGTAACAAGAAAATCAAAATTCTCAGGTCATCAGACCTTTACAGTTCGATATGGTTGGATAGAAAAAGGGTATCGTTTTATTAAGTCAGGATTTAGTTTTAATCAAGAAGATGCTATAGTTCATCTTGGCGTAGGCAAGAATATGGTTGATAGCATCCGCTATTGGGTGGAGCTGTCAGGTCTTTTAGAGTATCAAGAGGCAAGCAGATTAGCAGACAAATTGCTTGATGAGGAAAATGGGTGGGATCCATACTTAGAGGATAATAATTCTTATTGGCTTTTGCATTGGAATATAAACACAAATTCAGATTTATTTCATTCAGGCACAGCAATTTTTTCATATCTTCGTAAGCCAGAGTTTAGCAAGAAAGATGTAAATGATTCAGTACTTCATATAGTTGAAGCAACAGATAAAAGAAAGCCCAGCGTAAATATTTTAAGTAAAGACATAGATTGTTTCTTAAAGCTTTATGTAGGAAATCGTCGTTATATTCAAGGTCAAAAAGACGAAGGCTTTGACAGTCCATTTCAAGAGTTAAACCTTATTCAGCTGATGAACGATAGTGATCTTTATTGCTTTAATATAGGTTATAAACCTAATTTATCTGCAGAGATTATTTGCTATGCACTTTGGTCTTATATGAAAAGACATCGCAAAGCCACAGTCACAGTTAATGAGGCTCTTTACGGAGAGGAGAGTCCTGGCCAAATCTTTATGTTGGATGAAAACAGCTTAATCGGAGCAATAGAATCATTAAGTAATCAGGAAAAATGGTCGGATTGTATAGGCTATAATGAGGCAGCAGGCATAGCATTATTATATTGCGAATTAGAAGATGGTATGTCGCTTTTAGAGTCTTATTATACGGAAGGTGGGCTTGAATGAAAAATCTAATTAATGAATATGTAGAAGTAGCACCAAATTATAAACGTTCTGTTAATGTAGATTCTGATTATAAAAGAGATAGCAAAGACTATGGATATATTGTAACAACTAATGTAATGACAGCTCTTGATCGTATCATTTCAGGGCTTATCAAGCCCAAAGGTCAGAAGTCTTTTAGTATATCTGGCTTGTTTGGTGTTGGCAAATCATCATTTGCAGTATATCTTTCCCAACTGCTATCGCCTATACCTACAATTCACAATCAAGCATTAAATCATCTAAAAGAGAATGCTCCACAAAAATCAGTTATGGCTTTTTTAGAAGACAGAGATAATGCAAATCATTTATCAATTTTGATTACAGGCAGAAAAATGCCAGTAAATAAACTTATTCTTGAGGGAATATTAAAATCAGTTAATGCTTTGAAAGACAATGCAAAAGCAAGGGAAGTTATAGATCTTGTTAATGAAAACCTTGCCAATGAGAGCTGGCAAGACTCAAATGCTGTGTTGGACTGTTTAGATTTGGTTGGAGCATTAGCTATAGATTTAGGCTACGCAGGTATATTATTAATAATTGACGAAGCGGGAAAAACACTTGAATATTTGCTGCATGACAGGGATGGTGGTGATATCTATGTTTACCAACAAATAGCAGAATATGCAGAGCGTGTTAAAAGCTATTCTATGTTGTTTTTGATAACATTACATCAGCAAATGGACAATTATAGCGACCATCTATCAAAGACAAGCCGTGCAGAGTGGACAAAAGTGCAGGAGCGTTTTGAGAATATACGTTTTTCAGAGACAGCAAGCAGCACAATATTGATGTTATCAAAAGCAATAAAGCCACTTAAAGAAGCACCAAAAAAGATTAAAGACTCAGTAGGACAGGTATTACAAAAAATCAATGAGATAGACCATATCCTGCCAAGTGGTTTAAGTGCGGAATTGTTCGAAGATTGTGCATTTAAAGCATGGCCAATTCATCCATGTTTATTGTTAGCTTTGCCATATATATTCAAACGTTTTGCCCAAAATGAAAGGTCAATATTTTCATACTTAATCAGTGAAGAGCATTTTGGCTTTCAAAAAAATATCAATACCAATACGATAGAAAACGATGACGGTTTTATAAGAGTATATCATGTTTATGATTATTTGCTTTCTAATTTTGAGGTAGGTCTTTCAAGAAGCTCCAATGCCAAGAGGTTGCTCGAGGCTAATGATATCATCGTAAGCAAATATAATCTTAATATTGAAAATATCAATACTTTAAAAACTATAGCCATGTTGAATGTGCTGTCTGAAATATCTCCTTTAAGATCAACGCGATCTTTGTTGAAGATTTGTTTGCCTGACACATATGATTTGAATCTAATCTTAGATACGCTTGTGTCTCAGTCTCTTATCACTCGTAGAAAGCTTGACAATAGTTTTCGGATCTGGGAAGGGAGTGATGTCGATATAGATGAGAGATTGGGAGAAGCAAAGCGTAATTTACATTTTGATACTCAACTATTTTTAAAAACATTGGAAAAACATCTCAATCAAAAAGCGATGATAGCACGAAAACACAGTCTTGACAGGGGCGTCATAAGACATTTCTCAATAATATATACAGATCATTTCTTGGGATTAGATGAATTGTTGACAGCAGAAATAGATAAAGGAAGCTCAGGCTTAATAGCAGTGATGATGCCTGGTGAAAAGTACCCCGACTTAATCAATCAAACAAAGAAATATACAAAAGAATATGACCAGCTTATAATAGCTGTGCCAAGACAGTTAGATAGTCTAATAGAGCTTGCTAATGAACTGGCAAGCTTGAGATGGGTAGAAGAGCATACCAACGAGCTGAGGGATGATAGAATAGCCAGAAGAGAATTAAATATGCGAATCTCGTCGTATGAGCAGGAATTGAATAAAAGGTCGCAGACAATTCTCGACCCAAGAAAACTACCCATAGGAAACGCATGTGAATGGTATTGGTCTGGCGATAAACAAGATTTAAAAACACCTATAGAAATAAGCAGATTTCTTTCGAATGTATGCGATGACTTATATAACAAAAGCCCTATTTTAAAAAATGAATTAATTGCTCGTGATGACATATCTAATGCAGCATCAGGAGCAAGAAGAAGATTAATGGAATATATCTTAACAAAATCAGAGCTTGAAACATTCGGTATTATAGGCTATCCTCCTGAAAGAAGCATATATGAGGCAATTATTAAAGAAGCAAATATACATGCGAAAGACAAAAAAAATAATTGGTTTTTACAAGCACCTCCAAAAGATAATTATGTAAATCTCTATCCAGCATGGATATTTATGGAAAAACAGATTTTTAATAAAAAGCCTGAAGAAGTAAAACTTGATGAGCTTTGTAAAAAATTAAACAAAAAGCCTTATGGAATACCCAAAGGCGTGTTCCCTCTCTTATTTACTATCTTTTACGCTGTGCACCAAGATGAGCTGTTTTTGTATAGACAGGGATCTTTTTTACCAGATGCAAATACTGAACATTTTGATTTATTGCAAAATAGATTAGACTTATTTACTGTAAAAGGCTTGCGTATTGAAGGTATACAGTTGAAAATTATCAAACGACTTGCCAATTCTTTGCAAACAGAACAGAGTATCAATCATGTGGTAAAGGCATTATATAGCTATATCAATAATTTGCCAGACATTAGCAAAAGATCAAATAAGATTGAAGATAAAACTGCAATTGCCATGAGGGAGGCATTTTTATCAGCAGTATCTCCTGAAGATTTATTATTTATAGACTTGCCAAAAGTATTTGGGATAGCTGATCTTAAATTGTCTGATACCATAGACTTATATTTTACAAAGCTAAACAGCTCTCTCAATGCACTATTATCCTATGCATCATATATTCGGGACAATGCGAGAGATCAATTATTAAGCTATTGTAATTTGGAAAGAGGCGAAGCTGGCTGGTTGGAAATAGAGAACAGATGCGAGATCTTGAGCGAGAGAATAAAACATGACCTTATTACTCCCTTTATCAATTCTGTATTAAATGGTAAGAAAGACGACCACAATCCCATTCCTGCTTTATCCATTATAAGTGGGCGGTCGTTTGAGAGATGGTCGGATATTGATATAGACCGCTTCCCTGGATTAGCGCAAGGCAAGGCTGAGCTATTTAACTATTATTGGGAAAACCATGGTGTAATTGCACAGACAGGAAAGACAGATCCTGGCGATAATATACCTGAATTAGAGAGAGATATTGATTTAAGAGTTAAAAGCTTAATCAAAATAAGTTCAACCACTACTGCAATAAGGTTTTTAAAAGATAAAATCAAAGAATTAGAAGCAAATCAGAACAGTTAAGGAGAAAAACTTGGGTGAAAAAGTAAGACATATTTTAGCACTTTCAGGGGGCAAAGATAGTTCAGCCTTAGCTATATATATGTTAAACAAAAATATTGATATGGAATATGTGTTTACAGACACGGGCGATGAACTACCTGAAACTTATGAGTATTTAGAAAAACTATCAAGTTATTTGGGAAAAAGTATAACTTGGATAAAATCTGAACGTAACTTTGACTATTATTTGGACATGTTTAATGGAGTGTTGCCTGACCCAACAACAAGATGGTGTACAAGGTTGTTAAAACTTGTGCCATACGAGGAGTTTATAGGCTCGGATAATGTTATAAGTTACGTTGGTATCAGAGCAGATGAGCCCCATAGATCTGGCTATATTTCTACAAAACCAAATATCAAGCCTGTTTTCCCATTTATTGAAGATAATATTAGAAGAGATGATGTAATTAGGATATTAGATGAAGCTGGCTTAGGCCTTCCTGATTACTATAAGTGGCGTTCACGTTCTGGCTGCTATTTTTGCTTTTACCAACAGAAAAGAGAATGGGTTGGTTTGTATGAAAATCACCCTGAGCTATTTAGGAAATCAGCAGATTATGAAAAAAGTGTAGCAGTTGATGGAGTTAAATATACTTGGAATAAAGGCGAAGAGTTGTATGATTTGATTAAACCTAAAAGAAGAAATCAAATAAAACAAAACTATCAAAATAGGGTGAAAAGAGAAAAGAAAAAGTTCAAAGTAAATCAAAAACTTGCAGAAGCATACAGCACTAAACAAGAGATTGACTTTAAAGCAAGTTTGACAATAGAATTATAACTGTTTTTTACAAACATGTAAAAAAATAGTTTTAAAATTTTATACCTTTGGAGGTCATATGGCATTAGATAGGGTTTTAGATATGATCCAAAACATGAGGATACATAAAAGAAACAACACTGTAAGTCCTCATAAGTTTGCTTTACTATTAGCTATTGCTGATATGTATATAAGAAACAAGTTACATGACAATAAGCTGATTTTAAACGAGGAATTAGAAGAAAAGTTTGAGGAAAAGTACAAAACGTTAGATAACAACGCAAAACCAAAAGATATTAATATTGAATTTCCATTTTATGCACTTTCAAACGACGGTTTTTGGACATTTGATATCAAGAAAGAAAAAGAAGAAGATTATCAGTATATTATAAAGAGCAGAGACAGCAGGTTCACAAAAAAAAGAATATTAGAAATAATAAATTATGCTGTTATTTCAAATGATTTAAAAACAATTTTGCTTGATGTTAAATCTGCAACTGAAATAATGTCGTTTATATACAAAAGATATAATGAATTGCAAGAAAAAATCTCTGTATTTGAGTACGAAACAACAGAAATAAAAAGCCAAGAATCAGCTTACTTTTGTGACTTTGTAAATGAGGAAAATAAAAATGATAAATATGATGAATGTAATAATGCCCTAAAAGATAATAAAACATCAATAATACATTTTGGTAACTATCTAAGTACCTTAATAAGCACAAGTGCACTAAATGAGAATGTAATAGCAGAGTCTCAAGCAGTCAATGATATGTTTCATACAATACATGTGGAACATCCATTGACAGATAGAATAATAGAAGCTTTAAAAAATAATGAGCATGTGATTTTAACAGGGCATGCAGGAGATGGTAAGACGATCATAGCTGTAGATGTTTTTAAGAATTTATCTGGCATGGACAAATCGAAACCATTGGTAAAACCTATGAGAGATATTGAGGAAATCGAAAATCAGAATGTTAGAATTATTAAAGACTTTAGCGAAAGGAATGAGCAAGACGACAAGACATTAATAGGAGAGCTACACAGTCATAATTATAGTTATTTGATAGTTTCTAACACAGGAGCATTATTAAACTTTTTCCGTTCGCATGCTGATGTATTGGACTCAACCAAAGTAAAAGTTGAAAGCGATGTTTTAAAAGCTATTAGCAATGAAAAAGGAGAGTCTGTTTTAAGTATTGAGAAAATAAGATTTAAGGTTTATAATCTTGCATTGATGAATAATCTGTATTTAGCTGAGTCAATTTTTAAGAATATGATTAGGGAATCAAACTGGTCGTATTGTAAGTTTTGTGAGAAGAATACTTATTGCCCTATCTTCGAAAATGTTAAGCTTATAAACAACAAATCAGAGCAAGTCATTAATAGGCTATTTTTAATGTATATGCGTATGTATGAGTATGGTACACGTCTCACTATTAGGCAAATTACCTCACATTTGGCATATTTAATAAGCAGTGGCTTCAGGTATGAAGATATTAAAAGAAGTGTTAAAAGCAATAAAACAAGGTATTTATTTTTTAATAGGGTGTTTGGAGATGATGGAAACAAAAAAGATCAGAAAGCAATTAAAATGAAGGCTATTGAAGAGATTAATAAGCAAGAATACGGGGACATCTTATCACCTTCTCATGAGGCACCTTTGTGGAAAAAAGGAGCTAAATCGTTTAATTTTAAAATGCCAGTAAATATTAATGATGATTATTTTATTGATTTGCATAGGGAAGGCTCATATATAGCATCAAAAGAAAACATTTCTAATACACCAGAAAATGCGAGAAAACAAGCACGCAGAATACTTTATTTCTTTAACGAAGATGAAGAGCAGAATAAGCTAATTATTAGTAAGTTTTTAAAATCGGCAAATATTCTTAACTGGGAAAGCTGGCAAAAAACTCCAAGACTTGATAATAAGGAAGTTTACTCGACAATGATATTGGATGTGATTTACGAGTACTTTTCAGGGATAAAAAGGCCAGTCAAAAATATGTCTCAAGACGATAAAGTATATATTACCCTATCCCGAAATCAGAGCAATATAAGGCAAAGTGCACAAGTAGTGCTAAAAGAGTTTAATTGGAGACAGTCGTTTGAGTTGGATCTTGTTGAGGAGAAGGAAGCTACAGGCTATCCAAAAACTAAGTTATTGTTAAGTGGGAAAAACTCTTTCGAGGGAATTGATTTGGGCCTGGATCTGCCTTTCTTGGACTATGTGAGAAAAAAGAGAGATGGAGAGATTGTTGACTTATCTAAGACATCATATAGAGAGAGATTAAATCAGTTTAAAAATACCATACTAAACAAAAGCAATTTAAATGAAAGCGAAATGCTCTTAATTCGAATGAGAAATGATAATAAAGTGGTACGTCAAAAGTATAAGATTTCAGACAGTAGACTGGAGGTATCCAATGACTGATATGACATTCCCATACAATGCACAAAATGTAGATGCATTTAGAAGAAATCCTGCGATCAGGTTGTATGGTAATAGGTTTAGCATTGATCAAACCAGTATAGAGCTTTTATCAGAATTCTTTTTGGTAGCATGTTCTGCAAAAAAGATAGGAGATGATGAAGTTGAGACATATTTTCCTTCTTATGAAACTCTTTTGAATTGGGATAATGAAAAACTCAAATATGCACCGACAATTAGATTAAACTTAAAGCTTTTTTCTTTTCTAAGTGCATCAAGAATTGACAGTAGGCATGTCAGTCATAGGAAGCATCACAGTTATTTAATAGGCCGTTTAAAAGAAAAAATTGACACAAAAGAAGATAACGAGAACGAGATTATTAAAACTTTAGAAAACTTATTGATGGGTTTACAGGCTGCAGGTTATGGTCGTACTTGGTGTGCCCAAAGCTTTTTGCCTATATGTAAGAATCTAATAGCTGGAGAGGCTATTTGGGCAGAGACAAAAGCAGCAAAAGCGGGTGTGCAAGATTGGGACGAAATTTTTATAACGAATAAAAGATATTTTGAAACAAATAAGCATATATTTTACGCCCGCGGTGGCGAGCTTTTATACTTACAGCTTTGCAATGGTTTACAAAGAACAAAGGAAGAAATAAGATCTTGGTCTGGTAAAATCGGACTTGGTTTTGAAGAAGAGGAATTAGATCCATCAAGATTGTTATCGAGTTTAGAAAACGGTTTTGATAGCTTATTTAAAAAAAGTCCTCAAATAATAGGCAAACTTGCTAATTTCATTGATGAGAAGCTTGATAAGGAGACATCAGTTAAAACAGATGGTGAAGCAGATTTTTTGCGTTATGTTGAAGCAGGTTGGTGTAATGCAAATACATGGCAAGAGGGTTATTTATTGGCAGTCGATATTGTTCGTATCTTGAAATCCGATTTTGATATAATTGAAAGCATTCATTATCTTGAGACTTTGTTTGTGCTTCATAATCTAAGAACTTTAGCAATGCAAAGTAGCAGACAGCTTGATGAAAGTAAAGACTATTATATGGCAGTAACATCAGCAAGCGAAGAAGACGGGGCTTTAAAAAGGATATCACATCAAAGTTTAAAGTCAATAGAAAAAAAGATCTATTATGCGATCAACGACTTTTTTGAGAACCAAGATTATGAGAAAGACCAAAAGTATTTAAATGAAGCGAGCCGTCGTTCAGGCCATAAGTTATTTTTAAATCTTGCAAAAAAGATAGATTTTGTTATACCCAAAAAAGGGAGCGGGGCACGATTTGTCATGACACCAGAAGTGTTAAAACTCTTAGTAGCGATCACAGTACCCGAAAATGGTAGAATTACATATGATACTTTTAAGGAAATAATCAAAAGTCGTTGGGGAATGGTTTTTGATAACCGGGGTTTTAGTGAATGCAATAAGTCTATAAATGGATCAGAAATATATATTGATAGTAATGTTGATGCTTGGTTGATAGAGATGTTAGATGAGAGTGGTTTGCTTGTTCATTTGTCTGACTCATGTGCGTTAGTGCTACATCCAAAACAAGATTAAGAGGGAGGTAATAGTGAAATTTATCAGTTCAACAATAAAGCGTAGTATATTTAATAAGATAGACTCAAGCTTATCAACAGCACGTCTTGGGCAAAAAATGATTTTGATGATTCATGATTTACCTGAAGATATGATGCTAAAAGTAGCAGAGATGATATATAAAGACCTTTTTTTTCGAGATAATATCAAACTTACTTTAAAGATCGCGAAGTCAGTAGTGGACGGCTGGTCGCAAAGCTCCAGAATTAAAGCAGAAAATAATAGTTGGACAGCAGAATTAAATAATCTTGCCAGTTATAGAAATGTTGATGCAGATCAAGGCAAGTATAATATAATAATCTTGTTTGGTACAGATAAAGTTACGGATTCGGCAAGCCTTGCAGACTTTAATGAATTTAGCTTGAAGACAATTTGGGACTATGAAATGACAAAGTCTTTTAGTTCATGGATTGAGGTTTTGTTACAGGATTTAGAAATAGATTTGCCAGACATCGATGGTTTTAAACGGTTTGATAATATATTAAAGCCAATTATAGATCATGGAAAAGCTGATTTGTTGTCTATGAGTCAGTGGCTTGAAAATATGGACTTTAGCGAGTGCAATACATATTTTGATATAATAGAGAAAATGCTAAAGAATCTCAAAGTTTTTGGTTTACCCAGATTTGATAGCTATGAATATAAAAAAACAGGGAAACGATTTGCAAACTATATTAGTGATTCAGATGAGTTCTTTTCATATAGCAAGTATATTGATAATTCACATAAAGATAAAGCAATAAAAGCAATAGATAGCTTGATAGATTCGAAAGAAGAAGATCCCATATGGAAAGATCTTGAAAATAAGAATGTTCTTGGTTTATACGAAACAGGCGAAGAGCTGTTATTGGGCATGAAATCTTATATAAATGAACGATCAAAAGAGGATAGAGATAAGTTATTGGACAGTGATTTTGCATTTATCTTCGACAAGGTTCTTAAATACAAAAAGAAAACGGAGAAAAAGTCCAAAGCAAGCATAAAAAACCTCGATGGTAGCCCTGTAGAAATATCTCTAACAGCTATTTGGGAAACAATATCAGACTTGTATAGAAGCAAGAGTATCGACAATGAAGAGCTAATTGTGAAAATTGAGATAGAATCAGAGGCATTTAGACATGATATCGACAGTGATGATAGCGATCGCTCTGCAGATAGTAATGAGAGCTTTGCCAAGGATTATCTTTGTGTCTTATTAGGCGGACTTGACGATACCTTGAAAAGCCAAATAGAGATTTCTCTTCAAGAAAGTAGCCTTGTAACTATAAGCTCCAATTTATTAAATGATGATATAAAATATAGTTATAGACCTAACGTAGAGGCACAATTGAGCTTTGCTGTGAAAATCTATACAGATCAGTCTGAAAAGCCTTTTGTGAGAAAATACAATTGGTGCCTCTATGAGCATCACTCTTATCGCCTTGCTGCAGAGTTGTTAAAGAAAGCTTATAATATTTATAGGTCAAATAATCAGGAAAGGAATCTGCCATTTTTTACTCTTCCCTATTATGACGAGCTTATTAGTATCAGCTCGGATGAAGAATTTAAGAGAGTTTTTTTACATAGCTTAAAAGATTCAGGTACAGATACTGAGTTTATGGTTAATATGTTGACTCCAGAATTGAAAAGACATGATTATAAAATAATAAAAGATTATGAAGATTTAGGCACAAAATATTGGCAATTCATTCAAACAGCTTCACGCCACGGATTGCTGTCATCTTTGAATAGTGAAAAATGGGATAATTTTCAAAAAGCATATAATGATGTTTTAGAAATGATCTATACTGATAATAACCAGTTAATGCTTCCGATTGCAAACTTTTTAATTCGTGCTTTTATGATAATCAAAGAAAATAGCAACATAAAAGGATTGGAATGGTATGCCTCTTATTATGAAGAGGCAGCAATTATAAGTGTTTTGCATCCATCTCTTTTGGAAATGCTAAAGTCACAGATAGTATATCAATGTGCATGTTTCAACTATTTAGTGAAGCAAGAATTTGTTAAAAGTACAGGACAACGACAATTTAAAAAACAAGCTTGGCAATCATACCTGGACTTGTCAGCTATTCGTATGCCAATCAATTGCCTGCTAATAAATAAAAATAAAAAAGTAGATACCAATGTCAGAGGCTATGATTTAATCCATAAAATTGGCAATCAAAGTGAGGATTGTGGGTATCAATCAACACGGTTTAACTTTTTAATATCAGATGATTACGATGAAACGCACACAAGTATAACAGACTCTGATATCTCATTTGAAACACGGCAATCAAAGCTTTTAACAAATATACTATTTGACTATTTTCAGTTGCATCCTCATGCACGAGATGGTATTAGCTTAGCAGTTTACTTAAATCGTGATATACAACCAATAATAGCAGGTATTAATGCATACTTGCATAAAATATCAAATGAGAATGATAAAAATAACTTTGCAATTGATACAAATAGCCGCAAAATTTATAATATTAATCTGACACTAATTAATGATTCATTTGATGATAATAATATTAGGAAATGGATAGATTATTGGAAAGCGATTTGGGAAGAAGCAGAGACAAGCAATAAGTTTAAAGTATATAGAAACTGCAGGTTTTCTGTTTCTCATAGACTTTTGAGCACTATAGATAAACAATCATTTTTAAGAATAATCGATGATGATTTTTATACTGATATTATGTTTTTATATAGTTTTAGTGATGCAAATAGTACAAGTGATCTTTTCGCTGCAGATGAATTTGACAAAACAGAATATAGCTTGAGATACCCAATTCTTGAAAGATCCGTACCAAGTACAAAAGAATATTTTGGTTCTTTAGAACGCAAAAAAAATATTAGTAATCGTCAGTTTAAAAACAGCTCAAGTTTTTCATCATATATCCGAGCATTAAAAATTAATACGGCTGTATCTGATACTATAACCAAAACTATAATAGATTTTCAAATTTGGGTAGATATTTTAGAAGTAATACATAAAAAGTCAGAGTGGGTGGTTTGTATTGACCCCAATATAGACGACATTTTGATCAGAAAAAGGAATAGCCCTGATACAAGTAAAAGGGAGATTATTGGTTTTGGATCAGGAGTTGGTGCTTCAGGCGAGGAGAACTTCACAATATCGTCGGAGAAATCATCGTTTTCAGAAATAACGCATAGTTTAAAATCCGCTATCAAGTCTTTAATTACTGATGAAGCATGGTCAGGAGATGATTATTGCAAGATCAGCAAGGGGGTAATTAATGAGGCTGAATGTTTGTCTGGGCTTTCTGTAGTAAGAGCAACAGGTGTTAACGACGAATATATACGTGACTTTATGTCATATTCGTTGACACGCAAGCTTTTAACTGAATCCTCCGACATATTGTGTGATACAATGGTCAGCCTGGATGCTTATATACATTGGTTTGACTTTGCAGATAATAGCAAAAGGCCAGATCTTTTATGGCTACGAGCTCGGCTTAATAAAGAGAATATTATTGAAGTCTATATGCATGTAATTGAATGCAAAATGAGTAAGGGGGTTGATTATCTGATACCAGCTGCAAAAACTCAAATAGAAAACGGAGTGCATGTTTTGAGAGAATCATTTTTGCCACTCAGTGACGAAAGCTGTAAATTAGACGACGATAAACCATCACGAAGATATTGGTGGATGCAATTGCATAGGCTGATAGCTACAAAGTCTGTAGTAAAAATTTGTGATCTTGAAAATATTGAGAATGCTCTGGAAAAACTTGCAAATGGAAACTATAAGATAAGCTGGGGTGCTTCTATCTTTGCCTTTTTAATAGATGAAAGTGGCGAGTTTCCCGAAAATAAAGGATCATGGGATGTATCTGGGCTTGATAGAGGTAAAGCGAATATTTATCATTTTGCAAAAGATGCTATAAAAAATATTGCTACTAAAAATATTCAAGATTTGGCTTATGATGAATTTTTAGATGAATTTAGAATGATAGACTTTGATGAGATTAGTGCTTATGTTGAATCTTCTATTGATGAAGATGATTTTATTGAAGAATATTTACCTGAAGGCAAGATTGAAACAGATAACGATGTAATAGAAGATGATTATGACGCCGAAGAAGATGAGCAAGATTTTGCTGGCTGGGATTTAATATCAGATGATTATATGAAGGATATAAATGAAAAAGTTTGCGAAGAGCCTATATCTAATACTTATCACGAAGCAGAAAGCTCTGATCCTGAGAATGACATGACTGAACCTCTAATTGAAGAGCAAGAGCCAGTTCAAGAGACTCAAAACACTTCTGTTCCCGATCGAATTTTAATTGGTAAGACAGATAAAGGGGAGGAAGTATATTGGGAATTTGGTCATGAGCAGCTTTCAAATCGACATGCAGTTATACTTGGGAGCTCTGGTATGGGGAAATCTTATGCAATTCAATGTTTGCTGTGTGAGCTGGCAAGAAAAGATCAAAATAACTTGATTATTGACTATACAGATGGTTTTATAGATTCCAAAATAGAGCCTAATGCCAAAAAATACATACCACAAAAAGCACAAACTTATATATATGAAGAGCCATTACAGATAGATCCGTTTAAAGTGCAAGTAAGTTATGAGGGCGGTAGAGAATTTCGTGATGATCCCTTAACAATAGCAAAACGAGTTGCAGCAATATTTTATAAAGTTTATAACTTAGGGTCGCAGCAACATCCCCTTGTAGTAAATGCCATTCAAGATGGTATTAAGAAATATGGCGATGATTTTAGTTTAGACTTGTTTTTAGAAGTGATTGAGGAATTTATAGATAGCCCTCATTTTACAAAGAACACAATATCAACAACTATAACCAAATTGAGTTCATTTATTTCAAGCAAGCCCTTTAGCACCAGCAAAGAAGGTGTAAGCTGGGAACATATTTTTACAGATAAAGTTATTAAAAATAAAGTGTTTCAGTTTTACAGAGTAGATAGTCAATCCAGACGGGCAATTGTTGAGTTTGTATTGTGGGATCTTTATAGTTATGTTTCATCTCAAGGTAACAAGGATTTGCCGCGAGTTGTTGTTTTGGATGAGATACAAAATCTTGATTTAGGCGATGATTCACCTGTAGCAAAGTATCTTACAGAGGGACGAAAGCACGGTATAGCTTTGATTAGTGCAACTCAATCTCTAAAAGGAGTTGGGGGTCTTAATGATAGCAAAGTAAGTCGTTTATTTCAATCAGACTTGAAACTTTTTTTCAGGCCATCTGACAATGAATTAAAAGAGCAAGCTGGTATATTACATAATATAATGCATGATGTTAGTGCCAAAGAATGGACAAGTCATCTTTCAAAATTGAAGAAAGGTGAATGTTATGTAATCGGAAGTCACCTTATGAAGGATCAAGATGAATTAAAACAAAAAGTACAAAAAGTAAAAATATGCTCACTTGAAGAGAGAGGCTTTGATGGCAGCCAAAACGACAAATAGTCGCCTACCACGCAGTTTTCACTATACTTTTATACCCGAACGTAGCTATATAAATGCACTATTAAAATTTGTAGCAACAGGCAGAGAAGGAGATTATCATGAAATTGGTAACCTTACAGGAATTCCGACAGGGGAATCGACAGGGAAAGTTCCTGCAATAATAAATTATTGTCTTGGTATGGGATTAATAGTCTCAATAGATAAAAAAGGGGCTATTAAGAAATACGAGCTATCCCCTTTAGGTCGCATAATTCTTTTAGAAGATCCATATTTGAACACAGATATCAGCCAGTGGCTTTGCCATTTAAATATGTGTGATATTGAAACAGGAGCCGATGTGTGGTATAATGTGTTTTGGGCAAATTATCACAGTATTGGTGATAGTTTTAGCAGAGAAAGCCTTGAGGGTGTGTTAAAAGCACTGTATGGTAATGTCAAAAGAAGTATCACAGGTCCTCTTATAAATATGTATAAGGATGACAGCTCATTTAAGTTATGCGGTGCTTTGATAGAGCAAAATAAGCAAATCATGAGAAAATCAGCTCCAATAACAGATGAGATGATACGAGCTTATGCAGCATGGCTGATAAATCTAATAGAGAGAAATTTTCCCAAACAAAGACAGATTACAATTTCCGATTTAGACGAAGCAACAGGCTGGCAAATAATAGCTAAGTGGAGTAATCGCGATATAATTGAGCTTTATGAACTTTTGGAAAAGAAGAATTTGTTTCAAGTTGATAGACATATGAACCCTTGGATTATCAGCCCTTTAATAAACTCAACTGAAGCTTATAACGGAATTTATGATGATTTAATATAGCAATGTTTGGTAAGGAGCAAATATGAAAGTATCCGATATTGTAAAGTTTAGAGCTGATAGCCTTTTTCAAGGAGCAGTTAATATTGGTTGGTTTCGATTTGACGAAGAAAAAGCAATGGCTGCTGCAAAAGCGTTTGCTTTTCATGGTCCTGATTATCATGGAGTAACACAACAAGAAATAGGTGTTCACCATGGGCACCGATTGATTGATACGGCAAACTTTACCAAAACAATACTAAAGAGATCTTATGGCATAGATAAATCTCCATTTACTTTGGCAATTGCAGGCTATGGAGCTGGAAAGTCTCATTTGGCTATCACTTTAGCTGAGATTTTAAAACGACCTACAAGCGAAACAACACAAATTATAACAGATAAACTTATCGCAGCAGATAAAAATATTGGAAATGAAATAAGAGTGTTGCAACAAGAGATTAATAAGTCCTGCATTGTCTTGACAATAGATGGGCTTGGTAGTTTTAATTTGTTAGCTGAAATAGCCCAACAGATAGAGCAGTTTTTAATCAAAGATGGGCATGATACAGAGTATATAGAACAAATGAGACCAAAATATAAACAAGCTATACCTGTTCTTAATAGCCTTAAATCAGAGTTGATCTTACAGCTTTGTGAACAATGCAATGTTCTTTCTTTGAATGAAATAATAGAAGGTCTTGAAAAAAAAGATGAAAATGTATATGATACAGTTAGTCGTTTTCTTACTGAACAAAATATGGCACTCGCAACAGCACCAAGTGAGTCGATAAATGCTTTTTTAGAAAAAACTGTTGAGATTTACTGTGGAGAGGGTAAACCATATCAATCTATAGTTATCTTGTTTGATGAATTTGGCAAATATCTCGAGTTTTCTTCCATCAAAAGTCACATTGCAGGGGCAGGCACTTTACAGGATTTGTTTCAATCTGTACAAAATATTTCTCCTCAAGTTTGTTTTGTTGGCTTTGTCCAATTTGAGCTTAATGCGTATATGCAGCGTATATCGCCAAATTTTCACAATGAAATGAAAAGATATATAAGTAGATACGAAAACTCTGATAAATTATACTTATCAACTAATTTAGAGACTTTGATTGCTGGCTTAATTGAGAAAAAAGATATTTCTAACTTAAATAAATTTCTTGATTCAAAAGAAGCCTATATTGGTTCAAGGAGGGACTGGCAAAATATTAATAACTGGTTCTCCATATCAACAAATAATAACAATTGGGTAGATTTTGACCAGTTTCATAAGATAATAAGAAAAGGTGCTTGGCCTTTGTCCCCTTACAGCTCTTGGCTATTGTACTATTTTAGTTCAAAGGGAGGATACTTACAGGAAAGATCTGCTCTATCTTTGTTGTCAGAAATTCTTGTGCAATATTTTGATTATGAATTTGAGCCAACAGGTGACTGGTCTATACCTGCAGTTGATTTACTGAATGAATCACTTTTGAAAGAGTTGTTAACTTCAGAAGAGTTTGGAGGTCAAGGTACAGTAATTCAGGACTATATGACTATTATGTCTAAATATGAGTCAAAGTTTTCAAAAAAACAGATTGATATTTTAAAATCTATTTTATTAAGTTCTAAACTTGGTTTAAATGTTGAAACAGAAAAAGATGCAACCATAGCAATTTCAATGCTTACAAACATCGAATATAGTGCTGTGCTTTATGAATTAGATCAGCTAAAAAATGAATATAATACAATAGGCTGGGACGATTCTTATAAGCATTTTTTAATATTAGGTGAGACGCTGCCTCGCAAGCAATTTTATACTCATATTAAAAATTATTCTAATAGTTATAGCGAAGAGAAACGAGCACAATTGTTTATATCTCAAATAGAAGAAATTTATAGTGATTTTGATATTGTTAGAAGTGATTTTTCAGATAATCATAATATCAGTACTCGAGAGTGGTTCTTTAAATCAAAAGTAGCCAATTCTTCTACATTATCTGGCGAAATAGAGTTGGAGGCAGACCGCTGTGTGAATGTGGAAGAGGTGGATGAAGCCCGTGGTAGCCTTATTTTTACGTATGTTGGTCAAAATGAGGATATCGCCGATATATACATTAAAGCTAAAACCATGCTAAAGACGAAAGCAAAGACTCTCGGGATGAATTCCGTTCCTGTGCTTATTTATCTGCTCTATGATATTGAAGGCAAACTTGGGCAAGCTTTGGCTGAATTGTCATTGCTTAAAGAGTTTGGGGCAGAAGAAAAAATTAAATATGGCAATTTGATAGATACTCATGAATTAAACATTTCAAAATCTGTTGATGATCTTATCAAAACAATGTTGAGAGAAAGAAGATATGTTGTTGATAGTAAGATTGATATCGAAGGATTAAAAATTAAAGATGTTACTACAAAAATATTTGATGCAATCTATACCAAACCAATAATATTTCCATTTGATGGTTACAATACAAAAAGTGGTAATGCGTCAAAAACATGTTCGACCTTTACCAAAGATTTAATGCGAGGTATATTAGACTATGATGCAATTATGGATATGGCTAAGACAGAGAAAAATCGTTCAGAGATATTTCAATCAGGTAAATGGGATGTTTTTAATAAAAGCGGCAAAGTACAGAAAAACCCAACAAATACTATTTTGAAAAATCTAACAAAGAGTTGGGATATAAAGCTAAAAGAAGAATCATCTCTTTCTCTTGAAGAAATGTATTTAGAGTTAATTCGTGCACCTTATGGAGCTAATATCGCATCAGCAGGCTTGTTGCTTGGCGTGTATATATCGGCTCGACATAAAGAGTTGTTGGTTAAAAAAAACGGTGAAATTTATTCAATCAATGATTGGGCAAACCATGATATTGTAAAAAATGGGCAGTTCAATAAAGTACTATTGAAAGAATCTTTTTTGCTATCTAAGTCAGATGATACATCGGAATGGATCAGTTTGCTTGATGAATGGGAAGAAGAGAAAACACACTTAAGATTAGTAGAGTATTTAGAAGAAGCTAATAAACTTAAGAAATTAACTCCTGTTCCTCCTGATTTGGTGTTTCGTGTAAGCGCTATATCGGATAAATCAAGCGAATCACAAAAGATATTAAATAATCTGCAAACAGATATTGATAAGATCAAACAAGATCTAAATAATGGTATAAAAAGTAAAATTATACCATTGCTGTTGGATGTTTGCATAAAGCTTAAAAGCCATATAGATATGATGATAGCTTACAGAGAAAAATGGGTAGAAAGCCAAAGAACAGAGCTTGAAAATATGTTTACAAAAAGTAGGTTAGCAATTATACAAAACTTTTCTGAGTGGTTAGGGAATCAGACACTTAAATCAAATAGACCAGATATAGTTGGTGAATTTCAACATAAAATGAAAAAGGATATATTGCCAAAATTAGAGAAATTAAACTTTGACTCTGAAGCTGTGCAGCTAAGTAAATATTATAACGATATAATTCAAAAACTTGAAATAGAGACACAGTCCAGCAAGTTAATTCAAGATGTAGAAGCTTGGTTAACTACTTATAAAAACGTATTGAGTTCAAATAACCTTAAAAATATAAGATTGACAAAAAGTGATGCAAATGATTATATCCAAAAACTCAGAAATATGTATAAAAAAATAAACAAGCCCGAGCTTCTTGAAATAAGAGATCAACTGAGTATGTTTAATAATGACCTTTCTGTTGCTGAAGGTAATATAATAAAAAAGGGAAATAGTCTTTGGAATTACAAGCTTAGCGATGAAAACTCAATACATGAGTGCTTAGATTTGACTGATTCTCTCCTTCGTTCTTATGAGGGGTTGGATGATGATATTGGCGATTTTCGTATTATTAGAAAAGCCCTTATCTCGTTCAGAGATGCTCATGTAAAGCTTATGGAACCTTCTATTGAATGGGTTGATTTTGATAAATTGTATGATACTATTTTGCTTGAATTACATAACGAATTGCACCAAGAAGAGCTGCCTTGGCTTTATGACGAGGTGTTAGATACAATGAAAAAAA
>CAYXUX010000022.1:13355-20266 GCA_964468275.1 uncultured Clostridiaceae bacterium | reverse complement strand
ATAACAATATTGTTATTTTGATTAATCAGATAAATTATTGACAAATATAGTAATTGCAATTTATAATTATTATTAATAAAGATTTTTTATAACTTTATATAATAAAAATGAAGGGTGGTCTTTGATTATGAAGGAAAAAGTGGCATTCTACCGATGTAGTGTCTGCGGGAATATTGTAGAGTTGATTATTAACGGTGGTGAAGAATTGGTATGCTGTGGCAAACCGATGAATAAACTGACAGCAAACACCGAAGATGCGGCTACGGAAAAGCATGTTCCTGTTGCAACTAGGGAAGATGGGAAAATTGTTGTGAAGATTGGCTCCGTTGCTCATCCTATGGTAAAAGAGCACTACATACAATGGATAGCAGTGGTTTCAGATGAGGGCATAGAAAGAATACACTTATCTCCGGAGCAAGAACCCGTTGCGCTATTTTGCGATAAAGCAAATGTTGATGTTTATGAGTATTGCAATCTGCATGGTTTATGGAAATCAACGTTGGAATAAACTAAGGATAATCAGGTGAGATTAATCTCGCCTGATTTCGACATTTATAGGGAAACTATATAGTTATATTAAATTGGCGGATAAGAATAGCTGATATTTCAGTGCAGGAATATTTTTAACAGAGCTACTGGAGCTGTTTCTGTGATAATCAGATGAATTAATTTTGTGTCGAAAACTTCTTTGGCAAGGAAGTCCATATTGATTTAAGGATATTAAAGATAGATTACGGAAAAGTATATTTAGTATATTTCGGGTAGGAAATAATATGTATGAAAAACTAAGTAGAAAATTTTATAAAAAAAATGCTATAGATTTGGCAAAAGATTTGTTAGGAAAATACCTAGTCTTCCGTGAAGGAAATCCGGATAAATCTAATTGTAAAAATAATCTGTTAATAGGGAAAATAGTAGAAACCGAAGCCTATATGGGTTTTTATGACAAAGGTGCTCATACATATAACGGAAGAAGGACCGAACGCACAGAAGTTATGTATGGTGAGGCAGGTTATGCTTATATTTATTTAATTTACGGTATGTATAATTGTTTAAATGTAGTAGCGGCAGAAAAGGAAGTGGGTCAGGCAGTTTTAATACGAGCGCTTGAACCTATAAAAGGCCAAGATAAGATGTCTATTTCTAGATATAATAAACCCTTATCCGATTTAAATAAAAAACAAGTAAAGAATCTTACCAATGGTCCGGGAAAGTTATGTAAGGCTTATAATATAACTAGAGATTTGAATGGAGAAGATTTAACTAAAAACAGATTATATATTTGTAAAAATATTGCCCATAAGGAGAAAGTAAGTATAATTGAAGCTAAAAGAATCGGAATTGATTATGCTGAAGAAGCAAAAGATTTTCTTTGGAGGTTTTATATTAAAGATAATAAGCATGTAAGTGTGTATTAGAAAAAGAAAATGAATTTAGATATCAGGATAAAAATTATAAAACTTTGGATTTTAAATAAAAATTAGCGGTTTGGAATTTGTTTAAAATTTTTGCCAGAGATAATTAAATGATTCCAAGTTTTACCTTGTTAAAGGGCATGTAATTTTGTATTATATATATAAGCTGAATTTGGAGATGTTATTCTTGTCGTTGAATGTTGTTTTAGTGGAACCGGAAATACCGCAAAATACAGGAAATATAGTTAGAACATGTGCTGTAACCGGGTGCAAGCTTCATTTAATCAAACCGTTGGGTTTTTCTACAAAAGATAAATACTTAAAAAGAGCGGGATTGGATTATTGGGACTTAGTTGAGATAAAGATATATGAAGATCTAAACACTTTTTTTACAGTTAACTTTAACGGCAACTTTTATTTTTCAACAACTAAAGGTTTGATAAAACACAGCGATGTCAGTTTTGAGAAAGACTCGTTTATACTTTTTGGAAAAGAAACAGCAGGTTTACCAAAATGGTTACTTGATCAAAATCCTGAAAAATGCATAAGGATTCCGATGATTTGTGAAGCCAGATCCCTTAATTTATCAAATTCTGTTGCAATCATTGTGTATGAGGCTCTAAGACAATTTGATTATTTGAGAATGACCTAAAACTTTATGGATGATATGAATGTGTTAATTATTATAGCAGATACTTTATGAGATATTCCGAAAAGCTTTATAAGTAAATATTGAATAAAAGTTATGTCTTTAACAGTACATTAATAGGTGCCCATGGGGGACTTAATTGTGTTGGTATATATTTTGAAGAATGATAGGAGGATTATGCATGAGCAAAATTAAAATTATAACGGACAGCACTTCAGATATACCTAGAAATATAATAGATAAATACGACATTGCGGTATTGCCTTTAACTGTATTATTTGGAGAGGAACAGTATAAAGATTGGGTAGATATAACTCCATCTGATTTTTTCAAGAGAATGAGAGAATCGGAAAAATTGCCTACTACATCCATGGTTACACCTAATGAGTTTAGCACAGCTTATGAAACTTATTTAAAAGAATATGATGAAATTATATCTATACACCTATCTTCAAGTGCTAGCGGTACCTATAATTCTGCGTTACTTGCCAAGGAAATGATAAAAAATGATAGAATTCATGTGATAGATACAAAAAACTATACATATGGATATGGCCAGTTTGTTGTAGAAGCAGCCATAATGGCGAGAGATGGGAACAGCAGCAATGAAATAATTGAGAAACTTAAATATTTTAATGAAAATTTAAAAACACTGTTTGTAGTGGACACTTTAGAATATTTAAAAAAAGGCGGCAGATTATCGGCAACTAAAGCTACCATCGGAACTCTTTTGAATTTAAAGCCTATACTTACTGTAAAGGAAGGGCAGATTATTGCTATAGATAAGGCTCGAGGGTTTAAAAAGGCATTGAAACGTATAGCAGAAATTATTCAAGAAGAAGGCAGTGATCTGGGAGATCAAATTTTGAAAGTAAAAATAGGTCATGCTGATAATTATGAACATCTGAAGATATTTAAAAATGTTTTGGAGGAGAACTTTGGTACCTATCAATTTGAAGAATTTGAGGTGGGATGCGTTATAGGGGTTTATTGTGGACCCGGAACGGTTGTAATCCATTACTTTTAATTAATGAAATAGAAGTTTAATAGTTGTATAGTTAAGCAAGTTTTTGTTTGATATACAAAATCAAAAAAAGGCTTGAATAGGAATAACAAATTGTATATAGTAGAGGTAGAATTAGTATTTAATTTTATAGTGTATGAATGAAAACTTGCGGGAGATACCTATAATAAAATAGGAGCCGAAGGAGTAAGTTAACTACGAAAATGCCCGTTAAATGAAACTCTCAGGCAAAAGGACCGCAGTTGGACATAACTCTGGAAAGCATAAGCACCGAAGGGGCAATTCTAATATATTTAGGAGAAACTCTCAGGTTAATGACAGAGGTAGAGGCGGTTGCTCTATCTCTTTTTTGTTAGGATAGATAATATTTTGAAAGTGATAGGTGTTTATGAATACAAAAATTATAACCAATAACCCTCTTATTCAAAAAAAATTGGGGAGGATTTTTCCAACTATCCTAATTGATGGCGGTTATATAGATGTTCTATATAATGCAAGAGACAGGATTCATGAAGGTGCAAAACTTTTAACACATCCGCTTATGGGCAGTGTAAAGCCTAACGAAACTCCTTATAGAACTATAATCATAGAAAACTGTAAAGGAGATTTAGATTTAGATTCACTTTTAATTATTGAAAATAGCATAGAAACCAGTAAAAAGTTTCTTAACCGAGAACTACCGCTAAACGATAGTAACCTTGAAGATTTTAAGATTATAGATTTAAAATTAATAGAAAGCGCACTATCCGGTTTAGAGATTTACTATTAAAACAATTCTTAAATTTTCTGTAATTGAATATACTGCTTTGAAAAATCAAAAGATATTATAAACCAACGAAGAGAGGAGAAGGATAATGGATAAAATTTATGATGTTGCAATAATTGGCGGAGGACCTGCCGGTTATTCTGCCGGGCTTTATGCTTCCAGAGGAAAATTAAACACAATACTCATTGAAAAAGGTAAATGGGGAGGACAGGCTGCAACAACGGAAGAACTTGAAAATTATCCCGGAGCTGCTGAAAACTCAACAGGGCCTAAACTCATGGAAAGAATGAAAAATCAAGCAGAAGCTTTCGGAACAGAGTTCTTGCATGATGAAGTAGTAGGTTTGGATCTGAATGATAAGGTAAAAATAGTGAAGCTAAAAGAAAAGGAAATTAAAACAAATACTGTTATAATTGCTACCGGTGCGGAGCATGTAAGCCTAGGGGTACCCGGTGAAGATACTTTGAGAGGAAAAGGGGTATCTTATTGCGCTACATGTGATGCGGATTTTTTTACTGAACTTGAAATTGTAGTTATAGGCGGAGGCAATACTGCTGTTGAAGAAGCTATATATTTAACCAAGTTTGCTGATAAAGTAACTATAGTACATAGAAGAAATGAATTTAGAGCAGCAAAATCAGCGGTAGAGAAAGCATTAAGCAATGAAAAGATTAATGTAATCTGGGATTCGGTTGTAGAGGAGATTTACGGGGACGGAATAGTAGAAGGTGTTAGACTAAAAAATGTAAAGACAGAGGAAATAACTGATTTTCCGACGGATGGCGTATTTCTTTTTGTAGGTACGAAGCCCATGTCCGACTTTGCGAAAGGTTTAGTTGAGATGAATGAGCGGGGTTATATTATCACTGATGAAAATATGAAAACTTCAGTTGATGGCGTTTTTGCAGCAGGAGATATTAGAGTAAAACTATTAAGACAAGTTATTACCGCTGCTGCGGACGGTGCTATTGCAGCCATCAGTGCAGAGAAATATATTGAAGAAGTTTTATATAACAAAAAATACTATATCTAATTACATTGCATTATTTGAAAGGTATTAAACCAACATTATTGTGCTGCATTATAATGCAAGCCGTTACTATATAATATCATCTTGTTACTCCTTTACTTAATATAAGTAATATATATAGCGCCTATATGATAATGACAATATATGTTTACCAATGATTAAGGAGGTGAGAAAGTGATAGAAGTCAATAAAGAAAACTTTGAAGAGGAAGTTTTAAAGGCTGAAGGAGCTGTATTAGTAGATTTTTGGGGTCCAAAATGTGAATCTTGTTTAAGTCTGATGCCGGATGTAGAAAAACTTGCAGAAAAGTACGGAGACAAGATTAAATTTTGCAAATTAAATACTGCTGAAAACAGAAGATTAGCAATAAGCCAAAAGGTACTTGGATTACCAACATTTATAATCTATAAAGACGGTGAAAAAGTGAAAGAGATCAGCGGTGCGGAAAATTGTACATCTGAGGCAATAGAAAACCTCATAAAAGAAAATGTTTAGTTATCCAAGGAGGGATATAGATGCCCTCCTGCAAATAAAAGGGAGGTGAATCTCATGCGTTTAGAATTAGGTAATATCTTAATAAAAGATATTCAATTTGGTGACAGTACAAAAGTTGAAAACGGTATTCTATATGTGAAAAAGGATGAATTGTTGGAAGCTGTAGGCGGCGATAACAGGATAGCCAGCATTGAAGTAGACTTAACAAAACCCGGCGAGGAAACCAGAATCATGCCGGTTAAAGATGTTATTGAACCTAGAGTAAAAGTAGAAGGCCCCGGAGGAGTGTTCCCGGGATTTATAAGTAAAGTTGAGGTAGTGGGATCAGGCAGGACACATGCACTGAAAGGTGCTGCTATTGTGACTGCAGGCAGCATAGTGGGATTCCAAGAGGGCATAATAGATATGAGTGGACCCGGAGCTTTATACACACCGTTTTCTCAAACCAATAATCTGGTTTTGGTATGTAAACCAATTGAAAATCTTCCTCAGCATGATCATGAGCATGCAGTAAGAATGATAGGGTTAAAAGCGGCTGCATATATAGGTGAAGCGGGAAGAAATATTACTCCTGATGAGGTAAAAGTTTATGAAACTCTTCCGCTTTTAGAAGGAGTCAGCGAATATCCGGATCTTCCACGGGTGGCTTATGTTTATATGCTTCAGACCCAGGGCCTGCTGCATGACACTTACGTATATGGAGTTGATGCAAAAAAAATAGTACCTACTCTTATTTATCCGACGGAAGTAATGGATGGCGCAATAATCAGCGGTAACTGTGTCTCCGCTTGCGACAAAAATTCAACATTTACACATTTAAATAATCCTATTATAGAAGACTTGTATGAAAGACACGGTAAAGATTATAACTTTGTCGGGGTAATAATAACTAATGAAAATGTTACATTGGCTGATAAAGAACGGTCTTCAAATTGGACAGCTAAGCTAGCGGAAATGATGGAGTTAGATGCAGTAATCATTTCTGAAGAAGGATTTGGTAATCCCGATACTGATTTAATGATGAATTGTAAAAAGATTGCCGCTAAAGGAATCAAGACTGTACTGATTACTGACGAATACGCAGGAAGAGACGGGGCATCACAGTCATTGGCAGATGCGGATAAGTCTGCAGATGCAGTCGTAACAGCAGGAAATGCTAATGAAATTATCGAATTGCCGCCAATGAAAAAGATAATAGGCGATTTAAAACCTGCAGATATAATTGCAGGAGGTTTTGATGGAAGCTTGAAACCTGATGGCAGTATAGTTGCGGAGATACAAGTTATAACCGGTTCAACAAGCGAATTAGGTTTTAATAAATTATCGGCTACTGAGTATTGATTAGATGTTGATTTGGGATTGTTGTTTTGGTCATAAAAATGAACATATGCTATGTTGCTTGAGTTTAAGTACTATTTAAACAGCAAAATAAGTGTTTTGTACCATAAAAATTTGATAAACATGGATAAAAATAATATGAATGAAAGGATGAGTTGCTTGTTAAAAGGGAAAAAAATAATTGCCTTAGGCGA
>CAYXUX010000022.1:0-13255 GCA_964468275.1 uncultured Clostridiaceae bacterium | reverse complement strand
TGAATGAAAGGATGAGTTGCTTGTTAAAAGGGAAAAAAATAATTGCCTTAGGCGATAGAGACGGTATTCCGGCACCTGCAATAGAAGAATGCGTAAAGACGGCCGGAGCAGAAATAATTTTTGCAGCTACTGAGTGTTTTGTCTGAACGGCTGCAGGAGCAATGGATTTGGAAAATCAAAAGAGGGTTTTAGAACTTTCCGAAAAACACGGTAAAGAAAATGTTGTTGTAGTTTTAGGCGCATCCGAAGCCGAATCGGCCGGATTAGCTGCGGAAACTGTGACAGCAGGTGACCCTACTTATGCAGGTCCATTGGCAGGAGTCTCGTTGGGACTCGGAGTATATCATATATTTGAGCTTAAAGACAAAGTGGATGCAGATGTTTATGATGAACAGTGCGGTATGATGGAAATGGTATTAGACGTAGATGCAATAGGAGCCGAAGTTAAGTCTATAAGGGATCAGCATTCAAAGTTTTAAACCTTTGTTTCGATTACGGAAGGACGGAAATAAGAGAGGAGGGAAGTTAAAATTATGATAAAAGTGGTTCATTATATAAATCAGTTCTATGGTGGCATCGGTGGCGAAGAAAAGGCTGATGTTAAACCTGAAATAAGAGAAGGCGTAGTTGGCCCCGGCATGGCTTTAAAGGGTGCCTTGGGAGCAGATGCAGAAATAGTAGCTACAGTTATATGCGGTGATTCATATTTCAATGAAAATTTGGAAGAAGCTACAAATGAGATACTAAAAATGGTGAAGGAATATGATCCGGATTTATTTATTGCCGGCCCCGCTTTTAATGCAGGAAGATATGGAGTTGCTTGTGGAAGCATTTGCAAAGCTGTTAAAGAAAATCTAGATATACCTGTTATATCCGGGATGTATCCGGAGAATCCGGGTGCGGAAATGTTTAAAAAGGATTTGCACATTATAGAAACAGCTAATGCTGCAACCGGTATGAGGCAAGCAATACCTGCTATGGCTAAACTTTCACTGAAATTAGCGAAAGGTGAAGAAATCGGTCCGCCTGCGGAAGAGAATTATATCCCAAGAGGAATTAGAAAAAATGTTTTTAAAGAAGAAAGAGGCTCTAAAAGAGCGGTAAATATGTTGGTGGCAAAGCTTAAAGGAGAAAATTTTGTAACTGAATATGCTATGCCTGATTTTGATAGAGTAGAACCTAACCCTGCTGTTGTGGATATAAAAAATGCAAAAATAGCGCTAGTTACTTCCGGAGGTATAGTTCCAAAAGGAAATCCGGATAGAATAGAGGCGTCCAGTGCTTCAAAATATGGTAAATACGACATTGAAGGTGTTATGGATTTAACATCGGAGACTTATGAGACAGCACACGGCGGATATGATCCTGTTTATGCAAATGAAGATGCTGACAGAGTTTTACCGGTAGATGTTATGAGGGATTTGGAGAAGGAAGGGATAATTGGAGAACTTCATAGATATTTTTACACCACGGTTGGTAATGGGACTTCTGTTGCCAATTCCAAGAAATTTGCATCAACTTTTGCAAAAGAATTAGTAAAGGATGGGGTTCAAGCAGTTATATTGACATCTACGTGAGGAACCTGTACACGTTGCGGTGCAACAATGGTAAAGGAAATTGAAAGAGCAGGTTTACCTGTTGTTCATGTATGTACAGTTGTACCTATTTCTTTAACCGTAGGTGCCAATAGAATAGTTCCCGCCGTTGCGATTCCACATCCGTTAGGCAACCCTGCTTTAAGTAAAAAGGATGAAAAAGAATTAAGAAGAGAATTAGTCTTAAAAGCTTTAAAAGCTTTACAAACTGAAGTGGATGGACAGACAGTTTTTGAAAAATAAAGAAAGGGTGGTAAATTACCACCCTTTTTAAAAATAAATATGGAGGTGCTATTATGACAACGCCGGTAGTGAAAGGCGCTGCATATGTTTTGGTACACACCCCGGATATGGTTATGCACTACGGAACAACTTGCTCTGTAGAGCATGAGGTAAATCCGGATTCGGATTTTTTAAAAAAGGTTCCCGGACATTTAAGGACTTTTGAAGAAGCTGTTAAATATGCCCCCAATCAAGTCTATATTGGCAATATGTTGCCCGATGAACTTCATGGAATAGAAAAACCATGGTATAAAAATCTTATTGATGATGCAAAAGCCGAAGGCAAGCAAGGTGAAATAGTTTCTCAAGACGAGTTTTATATAGCTATGAAACTAAGTGATGCCTTTGATTTAGTAATGTTAGAAAAAGATTTTATTGCTGATACGAAAGGTAAGCTTGAAAGCAAACCGTATTATTCTGAAGTTGAACTTAAGAAAATAGGAGAAGGCTATGAAGTAACCGATATTGAAGAAAAGGTTTCAAAAGGTGCAGAACCCTTATTGATAAAGGATAAGCTTGTTGGTTGTGTTAAGGCTGCCCATGAAAGAGATAAAAATCTTTCTGCTCATGTTATGGTTGAGAATATAGTTTCAAAGGCATCAGGAGTTATTGCCTTAAAAAATCTAATATTTAAAAATGATATACCTGCCGATTCAATTGAATATGTAATAGAGTGCTCTGAAGAAGCATGCGGGGATATGAATCAAAGAGGTGGCGGTAATTTTGCAAAAGCAATAGCTGAGACTGCCGGTGCGACTGGAGCAACAGGCTCGGATACAAGAGGTTTTTGTGCTGCACCTGCACATGCATTAGTTAATGCTGCGGCTTTAGTGAAATCAGGAGTATATAAGAGTGTTGCTATAGTGGCAGGCGGTGCTACTGCTAAGCTTGGTATGAATGGAAGAGACCACGTACAAAAAGATATGCCCATACTTGAAGATTGCCTAGGTACATTTGCAGTACTGGTGACTGAAAACGATGGTGTAAGTCCTATATTAAGGACAGATATCGTCGGAAGGCACACTGTTGGTACCGGTTCATCGCCGCAGGCAGTTATGGAATCAATTATTACAATGCCACTGGATAAAAACGGCTTGAAAATAACCGATATAGACAAATATTCAGTTGAAATGCAAAACCCGGAGATTACTGTACCTGCGGGAGCAGGTGATGTGCCTTTGGCAAATTATAAGATGATTGCCGCTTTAGGAGTTAAAAGAGGAGATATTGAGAGAACTGCAATGCAAGGCTTTATAGAAAATCATGGTATGCCCGGTTTCGCTCCCACACAGGGACATATTCCTTCAGGGATACCTTTTGTAGGTGCTGCGAAAGAAATGTTGGAGTCAGGCCAAATTGATAGAACGATGATTGTTGGGAAGGGAAGTTTATTTCTAGGAAGAATGACCAATCTATTTGACGGTGTTTCCATAGTGATGGAAAGAAATACAGGGAAAGTAGAAGAGGCAGGAACTGTTTCTAAAGAAGAAATTAAGGGAATGGTAGCAGAGACGATAAAAGAATTTGCATCATTCCTACTGGATGGGAAGTAGGGGTGAATGTGATGGAAAATGTAAAAGTACTTTTAGGTGAAGTGTTTAATGAAATTGCAGATGGTATTTCAACAGGCAGCTTCGGTCCTAAAATAAAAGTAGGGCTTACCATTCTTGGCAGCGAATTGGGTTCAAAGGAACTGATAAGAGGTGCCGAGATGGCAGTTAAAAAGTATAATGATTTTGAAGTTATTCTTATCGGGCAAAAAAATGATACTTCCCTTAAAACTGTTTGTGTAGATTCGGAAGAAGAAATGCACAAAAAGATGGACGAACTTTTGGATTCCGGAGAGATTGATGCGGCCGTTACCATGCATTATAATTTTCCAATAGGTGTTTCAACCGTTGGAAGAGTGATAACCCCGGGATTTGGTAAGGAATTGATATTGGCTACAACCACCGGGACTTCTTCTACTCATAGAGTTGAAGGCATGGTAAAGAATGCTTTGCACGGAATTATAACAGCTAAGTCTCTTGGGGTAGAAAGCCCAACAATAGGCATACTCAATGTTGATGGAGCCCGACAAGTTGAAAGAGCATTGAAAGAGTTAAGCAGCAATGGATATCATATTGATTTTGCAGAGTCGGTAAGATCAGACGGAGGCTGTATTATGAGAGGAAATGATCTTTTAGCGGCGGCTTCCGACGTTATGGTTATGGATACTTTGACAGGAAATATTATGATGAAAATGTTTTCTTCTTACACTACGGGAGGCAGTTATGAATCTTTAGGCTATGGTTATGGTCCTGGAGTCGGAGAAGGACAAAGCAGAATAGTATGCATATTGTCAAGAGCTTCCGGTGCACCTGTTGTATGCGAAGCAATTCGCTTTGCAGCTTCTTGTGCAAAAGGTAAATTAGCCGAAATAACCAAGAAAGAATATGATAAGGCAAGAAAAGCGGGCTTGGATGGGATTCTAAAAGAACTGACAAAGGATGTAAAAAAGACTTCATCTGAAGAAATAAAAATGCCTGATAAAAAGGTTGTTACCGAATCAATTGCCGGTATAGATATATTGGAGTTGGATAATGCTGTGCTTGTGCTGGCAAAGGAAGGTGTTTATTCGGAAAGCGGTATGGGATGTACCGGTCCTATTGTCTTAACTTCTGCTGAGGACTTTGCAAAGGCAGTTGATGTTTTGTTTGAAAATAAATTGATTGCACAAAAGCCATCTAATATTCAATGTTAAGGGAAGATAATATTATAGTTCCGCCTATATATAGAAAAAGCAGAGGGATTTTAACTTTTGAGATCAAACAAATAACGATAACTATAGATAAGAGCTGGAAGCGTGTGCTTCCGGCTCTTATTTACGCATAATTTATTTTTTGCTTACAAATAGACGATTAGGTGTATTCCATGGTTATTTTTTTATTAGGAATTGATAAACAGTTATGATATAATTTAAATGCAAACCTTGACATACGACGGATTACTAATATTTCTACAAATGTAATAAATTCTTTGTATAAGTATTGTTCTAACGATGAGAGGTGAAAGAAATGAGAATGGGATATGATCTTGTACTTGAACAACAGCAAAAATTAATCATGACACCGGAACTAAGGCTGGCTTTAAAAGTTTTGCAATTATCAACAATAGAGCTGGAAGAGTTAGTCATAGAAGAACTTGAAACCAATCCTGTACTTGATATTGTCGAATATGATCAGGAAGGGAAAAACGAAAGAGAAGAAGCAGAAGAGGGCAAGGAAGATAATCCCATTGATGAAATTGACTGGAAAGAGTATTTGCAATATCAAGGCAAAAGTTACTATATAGAGAATAATATTAGCGATGATTCGCCTGAGTCTCCCTATGAAAATTTGATATCATACGGTGACACGTTGAAAGAACATCTATTATTTCAGTTTAATACTATTTGTATGTGTGAAAAGGAAAAAAGTATAGGACAATATATTATTGAAAGCCTAGATGATAATGGATATCTACGCATACCGATGCACGAAATCGCTAGAATAATGAAAGCTACTACGGAAGAAGTAGAGAAAACACTAAAAATAGTTCAGACTTTTGAACCGATAGGCGTAGGGGCTAGAGATCTATCGGAATGCTTACTTATACAAATTAGATATAAAGATATAAAAGATGAGAAATTAGAAATAATTATTAAAAAGTATTTGGATGATATAGCAGGTAATAGAATAATTAATATTGCAAAAAAACTTTCCATATCTGTGAATGAGGCTCAAAAATACAGTGATATAATTAAAAGCTTAGAGCCGAAACCGGGAAGGTCTTTTTTTTGCGGAAACGATTGCAGATATGTTGTACCGGATGTATATATAGAGAAAGTAGATGACGAATATATAATAATTGTAAATGATAGCTATGGCTCCAGATTAGTAATAAATAACTATTATAAGGAAATAATCACTAGAAACGACAAATCGTCGGAAGCAATGAAGTTCGTAAATGAGAAATTATCTTCCGCATTATGGCTTATAAAGAGTTTAGAACAAAGGAAGAATACATTATATAATGTGGTTAAGTCTATTTTGAAACATCAAATGGATTTTTTTGAAAAAGGAGGAAGGTTCCTAAAAACAATGACGCTAAAAGATATTGCAGATGAAATTCAGGTGCACGAATCCACTGTAAGCCGAGCTATTAGCGGTAAATATGCACAAACCCCTAGGGGGATATTTGAGATAAAATATTTTTTCAAGTCGGGTGTGGGAACTGATTTTGGCGAGGATATATCTTCAGAAAGCATTAAAAAGATGATAAGGTCAATTATTGATGGGGAGGATATTTCAAAACCTGTAAGTGATCAAGAGATAGCAAATATTTTAGAAAAAGAAGGATATAAGATATCAAGGCGTACAGTTGCAAAGTATAGGAATGAAATAGGTATTCCTGCATCTTCAAGAAGGAAAAGGTATTAATATGCGATGTTGTTATAGGAGGTTAATAAATGATAAAAAAGAAGACTGTTGAAGATTTAAATGTTAAAGGCAAAAGGGTCTTAGTAAGAGTAGATTTTAATGTTCCAATGGATGAAAACTGCCGGATAACAGATGTGAAAAGAATAGAGGGAGCCCTGCCGACTATTAAATATTTAAAAGATAATGGCGCAAAAGTTATTCTGATGTCACATTTAGGCAGACCTAAGGGTAAATATAACTTAACTTTTTCCTTAAAACCGGTAGCGAAGAAATTATCGGAGCTGTTAAATGATAATGTTATATTTGCAGAAGATATAATAGGTGGGGATGCGTTTGATAAAGCTTCTAATCTTAATGAAGGGCAAGTAATGCTAATTGAAAATGTTAGGTTTCATCAGGAAGAAGAGAAAAACGATTCAGAATTTGCTAAAAAGCTGTCTTTATTAGGAGATTTATTTGTTAATGATGCTTTTGGCACTGCTCATAGAGCACACGCTTCTACAGCAGGGGTAGCAGAATTTTTGCCATCTGCAATAGGATTTTTAATAAAAAAAGAACTCGAAATTATGGGGAATGCCATGACTAATCCTAAAAAACCTTTTATTGCAATACTTGGTGGTGCTAAGGTGTCAGATAAAATCAGAGTCATAGAAAACTTAATGGATAAGGTCGATATGCTTTTGATAGGAGGGGGTATGGCCTATACGTTTTTTAGAGCTATGGGCAGAGAAATAGGCAAATCAATTGTAGAAGAAGATAAAGTTGATTTAGCAAATAAAATACTGGAAAAGGCTAGTAATGATGGTATTAAGCTGATGCTCCCCGTTGATAATGTAGTCAGTGTTGAGTTTAATGAAAATACATATTATAAAACTGTTGATTCGGATAAGATTCCGGCAGATTATATGGGTATGGATATTGGTGAAAAAACTATAGAATTGTTCAGCGAAGCTATTATGAGCGCAAAAACAGTGATTTGGAATGGCCCTATGGGTGTTTTTGAAATGAAGGCATTTTCAAGAGGAACCTATGCTTTAGCTGATGCAATGTCTAAAGTTAAGGGAACCACTATAATTGGAGGCGGTGATTCGGCAGCGGCAATAGAACAGCTGGGTTTTGCCGGTAAAATGACGCATATATCAACAGGCGGAGGGGCATCATTAGAATTTTTTGAAGGGAAAGAGCTGCCGGGTATTAGTGTGATAGATAATAAATAGTTTTAGGTTGACATACAAGAGTCTTAATCGGATAATAGATTGGGAAGCCGGAACAACGAAGAAGAGGTGGTAAAATGAGAAAACCTATTATTGCCGGGAATTGGAAGATGTATAATACAATGTCTGAGTCCAAGAAAATGCTAAAAGAGCTTATACCTTTGATACATAAAAATACGAATGAAGTAATTATATGCCCTAATTATACTTCACTTGCTGAAATATTCGAGTTATTAAAGGACTCAGATATAAAGCTCGGGGCTCAAAATATGCATTTTGAGGACAAAGGGGCTTATACAGGAGAAGTATCGCCTGTGTTTTTGAAGGAGATTGGCGTGGACTATGTTATATTAGGACATTCAGAAAGAAGAAAGATTTTTGGTGAAAGTGATGAATTAATAAATAAAAAAGTTAAAGCTGCCTTAAAGCACGGTTTGAATCCAATATTATGTGTAGGTGAAACCTTGGAAGAAAGAGAACAAAACATTACATTTAAAATTATAAAAGAACAGTTGGAATCTTGTCTTGCTAATTTGGAAAAAGCTAATTTGGATAAACTTGTAGTCGCATATGAACCGGTTTGGGCTATAGGGACGGGTAAAACCGCAACAAAGGAAGATGCTAACGAAGTAATCGGTTATATAAGAAAATGGTTATCAGAATGCATTAGTCCCAAAATAGCAAGAAGCACTAGGATTCTCTACGGAGGCAGTGTGAAGCCGAATAATATTAAGGAATTGATGGAGATGAATGAAATTGACGGTGCTTTAGTTGGCGGTGCAAGCTTAAAGGCTGAAGACTTTAGCAAAATTATTAATTATTAAATTGGGAAGGTGGATGTAATGTCAACAATTATTGATTTATATGCGAGAGAAATATTAGATTCCAGAGGCAACCCTACTATTGAAGTAGAGGTTGAACTGGAAAACGGTATATTTGGAAGGGCCTCAGTACCATCTGGTGCCTCAACGGGTGCTTTTGAAGCTGTAGAATTGAGAGACAAAGACAATACCCGATATATGGGGAAAGGTGTATTGACTGCTGTTGATAATGTAAATAATATTATTGCTCAAGAAATTATTGGTATGGATATTTTAGATCAAATTGGAATAGATAATAGGCTGATTGAACTGGACGGAACGCACAACAAATCAAAACTGGGTGCCAATGCCACACTAGGTGTTTCACTGGCTGCAGCTCATGCTGCGGCAAATGAGTTGGGGGTTCCTCTTTTTAACTACATAGGCGGAATAAATGCCAAAGTGCTGCCGGTGCCCATGATGAATATTTTAAACGGAGGGGCCCACGCTGATAATAATGTTGATATACAAGAGTTTATGATTATGCCTGTAGGAGCCGAGAGTTTTAAAGAAGCTGTAAGAATGTGTGCTGAAATATTTCACAATCTAAAAAGTGTTCTAAAAGAACGCGGTTATAATACATCGGTAGGTGATGAGGGTGGATTTGCACCAAATCTTACATCTAATGAGGAAGCATTACAGGTTATCGTTGAAGCTATCAATAAATCAGAATACAAACCCGGAGAAGATATATTTATAGCTTTGGATGCTGCTGCAACAGAAATGTATAAAGAAGACGGGATGTATCATCTTGAAGGAGAAGGTGTAGTTAAAAGCTCCGAAGAAATGGTGGCTTATTATGAAGAAATTTCAAGTAAATATCCAATCATATCTATCGAAGATGGACTAGCAGAGGAAGATTGGAACGGGTGGAAGCTGATGACGGAGAAACTGGGGGAAAAGGTTCAGATAGTTGGTGACGATTTATTTGTAACAAACACTGAAAGATTAAGTAAAGGAATTAATCTGGGAGTTGCTAATTCAATTCTAATAAAATTAAATCAGATTGGGACTTTAACTGAGACATTGGACGCAATTAATATGGCAAACAAAGCAGGTTATACTGCCGTAGTTTCTCACAGATCAGGGGAAACAGAGGATGTAACTATAGCTGATTTGGTTGTTGCTGTTAATGCAGGGCAGATAAAAACCGGCGCACCTTCCAGAACGGATAGAGTAGCTAAGTATAATCAGTTAATTAGGATAGAGGAGTTTTTGGAGGAATCCGGTATATATGCCGGTAAAAAAGCATTTTTTAACCTATAAAATATGCAGATAAATTGCTTGGTGTTACAGTTCAGCTATTGCTCCGCCATCGTTCAACCATTGTTCAGCAATCGCAGCAAGCATAATAAGCTGCTTAACAAAAATAGTTAAGGAATGAACTGTAATGACTTGGTTTTCAGGGGGTATATATTTATCCCCTATATTATTGTATTATTATAAGTATTATGTTAGAATCTATTTGTTGTAAACATATGAGTATGGGAGGTGCGGCAATGAGGATATTTCTAATAGTAGTTCAGTTTGCAGTATGTATTACTTTAATAATCAGTGTATTATTGCAACCGGGGAAAAGCGCGGGTTTATCAGGATCCATAGCCGGTGGTGCCGAGCAACTTTTTGGTAAACAAAGAAGCAAGGGCTACGAAGCTTTATTTGCAAAAATAACAACTGCTTCTGCTATTTTATTTATGTTACTATCAGTAGCTTTGGTAATGGTGAAATAACTGTAAATATTCAGGTCATGACAATAATACTAAATAAAGGATAAAACAATATAAATACAGACAGATAAAGGGAGGAGAAGAATATGGGTATAATGGTTTTAGCTCCTTTAGCAGGTGTAGTGGCATTGGCATTTGCCGGATTTTTGGCTTCAGGGATTGCTAAAAAGGATCCGGGTAACGAGAGAATGAAAGAAATAATGGGATATATACACGAGGGAGCGATGGCATTTCTTTTTAGAGAATACAAAGTACTGGTTATTTTTATAATAGCATTATCTTTGATAATAGGTTTGTTACTAAAAAGTTGGGTTACAGCCCTATGCTTTATTATCGGTGCGATTTTTTCTATTTTAGCAGGTTATTTTGGTATGCAGGTAGCTACAAAAGCTAATGCAAGAACTGCAAATGCAGCGCAGCATGGACAAAATGAGGCATTGGGTATTGCATTTAATGGCGGCGCTGTAATGGGAATGTGTGTTGTTGGATTGGGTTTATTGGGAGTCGGGGCTTTATATATATTTATTAAAGATATTAATATAGTTACAGGGTTTGGTTTAGGTGCGAGTTCTATAGCTTTGTTTGCACGTGTAGGCGGAGGAATATATACAAAGGCAGCCGATGTCGGTGCAGATTTGGTCGGCAAGGTTGAAGCCGGCATTCCTGAGGACGATCCAAGGAATCCTGCTACTATCGCAGATAATGTAGGTGATAACGTAGGTGATGTTGCCGGCATGGGTGCTGATTTATTTGAATCTTATGTAGGCTCTATTATTTCCGCTTTAACTCTTGGTGCAATTTTTTATGCAGGTAAGCCGGAAGGTGTCTTATTTCCTTTGCTTCTTTCTGCAGTAGGTATCATTGCATCAATAATAGGGACAATGTTTGTAAGAACAGGAGAAGGTGCAAATCCACAATCAGCGTTGAAAAACGGTACTTATGCGAGTTCTATAATTGTTTTAATAGCTGCATTTTTTATGAGCAAGTCTATGTTTGGTAATTTAGGTGCCTTTGTAGCAATTGCATCCGGAGTAATAGCCGGTGTGATTATAGGTTTTCTTACCGAAATTTATACATCTGATAGTTATAAATATGTGAAAAGAATTGCACAGCAATCTGAAACCGGACCTGCTACTACTATAATCAGTGGATTGGGAGTGGGTATGTTATCGACTGTAGCGCCTATAATATTTATCTGTATAGCTGTAATTGTTGCTTATAAATATGACGGATTATATGGAATAGCCCTTGCTGCCGTGGGAATGTTGTCCACAGCAGGTATGACAGTTGCAGTTGACGCTTATGGCCCTATTGCGGATAATGCAGGCGGCATAGCTGAAATGGCCGAATTGCCCGAATCTGTTAGAAAGATAACTGATGCTCTGGATTCGGTTGGTAATACTACAGCCGCTATTGGTAAAGGATTTGCTATTGGTTCTGCTGCTTTAACGGCTTTAGCACTTTTTGCTTCATATTCTCAAGCAGTAAACTTGGATAAAATTGATTTACTTGACCCCTATGTAATAGTTGGATTATTCATCGGCGGAATGCTTCCATTCTTGTTTGGTGCTTTAACGATGGAAGCTGTGGGAAAAGCTGCTTTTGACATGATTGAAGAAGTGAGAAGACAGTTTAAGACTATTCCCGGGATAATGGAAGGTACGGGGAAGCCTGATTATGCAAGATGTGTTGATATTTCAACAGCTTCCGCACTAAAAGAAATGATTGTTCCCGGACTTATGGCTGTTATAGCACCTATTGCGGTTGGGATTGGTCTCGGTAAGGCAGCACTTGGAGGTTTACTGGCGGGTTCTCTGCTTACCGGTGTATTGCTTGCAATAATGATGTCCAATGCAGGCGGAGCTTGGGATAATGCGAAAAAATATATAGAATCCGGTGCACACGGCGGTAAAGGAAGCGAAGCCCATAAGGCTGCGGTTGTTGGTGACACGGTAGGAGATCCGTTTAAAGATACATCAGGGCCTTCTATGAATATACTCATTAAACTTATGACTATTGTTGCCTTGGTTTTTGCTCCGTTATTTTTATAAATTTCTAAGAGAAAACTTCTTATTATATAAAAAAGAGATGCTTTCGGGCATCTCTTTTTTATTGACATTAAGATATCTGATACCGATATAAAACACATATTTTTCGGGAAATGTCATTATGTTAAGATCCTTCAATATAGCTTGGGATGATAATTATGTGACTATTTCATCAGTTCTGGTATCTTAAACGCGCAGGGTATCGTTATACACTTGCCGCACACTTCACATTCATCTAAATCAGAATAAAAGTTATCAACTTCTTTTAACCATGCATAGCATTTATGCCTATCAAATCCGTCCACAGTAAGAGCTCCTGTCGGGCAGGACTCAACACAAGCTTTGCAGCTGCCGTTTCTTTTATATAAGCAATACTCTTCTTTACACGCTGCATTGTAATCCAAAGGAGCATTGATTACAAAGCTGCCATAGCGGCCGGCGCAACCTGATTTTGTAATAAGCATATTATTAATACCAAAGCTCCCCAGACCACATATTCTCGCTACATGTCTTTGAGACCATCTATGCATAAGCATGTCCTTGTCAAAAGATTCACGTGCGGGATTATTACTGCAGTCTATACTAAAGGTTCTGAAAAAATCTTTCATATGCACAATTATTTCATCTATGAAATTATTTGTTTCAACATAAGCTGCAGCCCATTTTCTTGAAATATAATCATGATTTTTATTTGTAATCACTAATTCCTCGGTAAAAGGTAAAAAAAATGACACAACAGATACTCCGTCTTCTAACAGGTCGGAAGGAAGATAATGATTAGGTGCGGCTATATTTTTTAAGTCGTCGAAGTCGGGATGACTGGCATCTGCAAAACCGATTAGAGGTTCCCTGTATCTTGTTGTTTTTTTGTTTTTCTTTACAAAAGAAATCAATTCTTTTGTAATAATATTATTTAACTCCATAAGATACCTTCCTTTACATTTTATTAGTACTTTTCCACTGCTTTTATAACAATTTGTTGTCTAATTAATTATTATAATTATATAATCATTATACTTTATTAATTTATCACAATGGGACTATATAAACAATATTTATGGACAGAATT
>CAYXUX010000021.1:0-21469 GCA_964468275.1 uncultured Clostridiaceae bacterium | reverse complement strand
AATTTTTAAGTAGAAGTTCCACTTCTCACCTTGCAGCTATAGCTAGAAAGGTTTCTATAGTCCATATATATTTGAATTCTTATGGGCAGGTGGAGTTTTCTACCTGCCCAATTTATTATGGAGGTGATTGATTATAAGTAACAGTAGGGATGTTCAGATTAATGAAGAGATTAGAGATAGGGAAATTAGAGTGGTGGATTCTGATGGTAAGCAGCTTGGCATCATGCCATCCAAGCAGGCACTTGATATGGCTGCCGAGAGAATGTTGGATTTGGTTAAAATAGCCCCGCTTGCTAAACCGCCGGTATGTAAAATAATGGATTATGGAAAATATATTTTTGAGCAGAGCAAAAGGGAAAAAGAAGCTAAAAAGAATCAAAAAGTTATAAGTGTTAAGGAGATTAGATTTTCCCCAAAAATTGAAGCTCATGATCTTAATATTAAAGCAAAAAATGCTCAAAGGTTTTTGAAGGATGGAAATAAAGTGAAAGTCACAATAAGATTCAGGGGTAGGGAAGTTGATCATGTAGCCTTTGGTCAGAAAGCTTTAGAGCGTTTTTTTGAAATAGTAAAAGACTATGGTTCAATTGAAAAGTCAGCAAAATTAGAAGGTAGAAATATGTCAATGGTTTTATCGCCTAAACAACAATAGTATAAGGAGGACATTATAATGCCAAAACAGAAAACACATAGATCTTCTGCAAAACGGTTTAGTTTTACTAAATCCGGCAAGATAAAAAGAGCAAAAGCTTTTAAACAGCATATATTGACAAAAAAGTCTTCAAAAAGGAAGAGAAGACTTAGAAAAGGCACCTATGTCAGCCCGGCAGAAGCAAAGAATATTAAAAAGCTTATTCCATATAAGTAAATGCACAAGGAGGTAGCGTTAAAATGGCAAGAGTAAAGAGAGCTGTTCACTCTCATAAAAAGCGCAGAAAAATACTAAAACTGGCAAAAGGTTATTTTGGTGCCAGAAGTAAGAAATATACAATTGCAAATGAATCCGTGTTAAGGGCATTAAGAAATGCATATATTGGTCGAAAACAAAGGAAAAGAGACTTTAGAAAGTTATGGATAACAAGAATAAACGCAGCGGCAAGAAATAACGGAATGTCATATAGCAGGTTTATTAACGGATTAAAAATTTCGGGTATGGAGATAAATAGAAAAATGCTTGCAGATTTGGCTGTTAATGATGAAATAGCTTTTGCTAAACTTGTTAATATAGCTAAGGAAAACACAAATGCTTAAAAGACCGTGAGGTCTTTTTCTGCATTATTGGACTTGATATTACAAGAAAAAGGGAATAATGGTGATAGGATGCCCGACTTTATTTATAGTAATAAAAATAAACATTTTCGGTTTGCTAAATCTTTAAAAATAAAAAAATACAGAGACCTAACAAATCATTTTTTAATCGAAGGCGTAAAAATTATGGAGGAAGCAATGTCCTTAGATGGCGGATTAAGCATGGTTTTTATTTCGTCCAAACATATAGGCGACCAAGAAATAAATAATATTTCAAATATCTGCAAAGACAAAAATATACCCATATATCAAGTAGATGGACGAATTTTTAAAGAACTTGCGGAAACCGAATCAACTCAAGGGATAATAGGCATTGTAAAGAAGTCTGAATACCAACTTAATAATCTTTTAAAAAGAAGTATATTGAAATTAATTATTTTAGAAGAAATTCAAGACCCGGGTAATTTGGGAACGATAATAAGAACTGCAGATGCATGCAACTATGATTGTGTCATCCTTACAAAAGGTTGTGTTGATTTATATAATAGCAAAACTATAAGAGCTACTATGGGTTCCTTATTTCACCTGCCGATAATTACAAACACAGATATTTTTAAATTACTCAATTTATTAAAAGACGAAGATGTTTTAATTATTGGTTCCGGTGTTAGAAATGGCATACCAAGCTATGATATGGATTTCAAAAAAAAATTTGCCTTAATAATAGGTAATGAATCTGCCGGATTATCAGACCCGGTTTTAAATATGATTGATAAAAAAGTGAACATACCAATGCCCGGCCGTGCTGAATCTTTAAATGCTTCCATAGCGGCAGCAATACTTATGTATGAAAGCATAAGGAGAAATGATAAATGACAGTTATCAAAGCAAAGGGTGCGAATAAGCTGTTATCAGAAATAGTTAAGGTGTGAACTGTAACAATATTATCACTGAACAAACAAAAAAATTTGAAATTCTTGTAAAGCGGTAACACGTATGCTATAATCCTTAATTATATAGTGAATATTAAAATCAATGAATGAGAGAGTAAACCAATAATGTCTTATAGAGAAGTAACGCCGTAGGCTGTAAGCGTTGCAAGAGATAATTGGTTGAAGTTCACTCAGGAGATTTGGGGCTGAATGGATTAGGTTCCAACGGGTCAACCGTTAAAAAAGAGAGGCTGTAATAAGCAATTAGGGTGGTACCGCGGAAACTTTCGTCCCTTCATTGGGCTCGAAGGTTTTTTTATGTCAAATGCTTATGTAGCCTATGGTATAATACTATTTTAAAAATATGTTAGCATGGGAAGGAGCCTGCACATGAAAGATAAACTGAATAAGGTGAAAAACGAATCTTTAGATGCTATTAAAAAAGTAGAATCACTTAAGCAATTGGATGATTTGAGAGTAAAATATTTAGGTAAAAAGGGAGAGCTGACACTGTTACTAAGAGAGATGGGAGGGCTTAACCCTTCAGAAAGGCCTGTAATCGGTCAGATGGCAAATGAAATTAGAAACAGTATCAATAAGAAAATAGAAGAAGTAACTCGTTATCTCAAGGAAAAAGATTTAGAAGCCAGACTGCAGCATGAGTCTATAGATGTAACTATACCGGGTAAAAGAAAAAAGATAGGCAATAAACATCCTTTAACAAAAGTTTTGGATGAAATAAAACAAATATTTATTGGTATGGGATTCTCTGTGGAAGAGGGTCCTGAAATAGAAACCGTATATTATAATTTTGATGCTCTTAATCATAGCGAATCGCATCCCGCCAGAGACATGCAGGACACATTTTATATTACAGAGGATATACTGCTTAGGTCATCGACATCACCAAACCAAGTGAGGATAATGGAAAAGCAGGGACCTCCGATAAGGGTAATAGTTCCCGGAAAAGTTTTTAGATCAGACCAAATTGATGCTACTCATTCGCCAATGTTTCATCAAATAGAAGGTTTGGTAGTAGATAAAGGTATAACTATGGCAAATCTAAAAGGAACACTGGATGTATTTGCTAGAATGCTTTATGGAGAAAAAACTAAAACAAAATTCAGGCCACATAATTTTCCCTTTACCGAACCCAGTGCGGAAATGGATTGTACATGTTCGGCTTGCAGCGGAGAAGGCTGTCACATATGTAAGAATACAGGTTGGATTGAAATCTTGGGTTCCGGGATGGTTCATCCAAATGTACTTGCTAATTGCGGCATAGATCCGGAAGTATATTCAGGATTTGCTTTTGGAATGGGATTGGATAGGATAGCTTTGTTGAAGTATGATATCACTGATCTAAGGCTTATGTTTGAAAACGATAAAAGATTTCTTATGCAATTTTAAAAGGAGGGATAGAAATGCTTGTTCCGGTAAAATGGTTAATGGATTATGTTAATATTGATTTAGAAATAAACGATTTTGTTAACGCCATGATTATGTCAGGATCCAATGTAGAGTCTGTAAATGAAACGGGAAAAAATATTGATAAAATAGTTGTAGGAAAAATTGTTGAAATTTACAACCACCCAAATGCCGAAAAACTGATTATAACAAATGTGGATATTGGCAACGAAATTGTGCAAATTGTCACCGGTGCAACAAATATCAAAGAAGGGGATTATGTTCCCGTTGCTTTGCATGGTTCAACTTTACCTGATGGTACCAGAATAAAAAAAGGTAAGCTAAGGGGTGTGGAATCAAAAGGTATGCTTTGTTCACCTGACGAGCTTGAGCTGGATTCGGAGAGTTTACCTGCCGGTACGGATATGACCGGAGGTATTCACATATTTGAAAAAGAATACCCCTTGGGAGAAGATATAAAAAAGGTTTTGGGATTGGATGATAAAATTATTGAGTTTGAAATCACAAATAATAGACCTGATTGTTTAAGTATTTTAGGAATCGCAAGAGAGGCGGCTGCGACTCTTGGAAAAGAACTGAAATATCCGAAAATTAATTTACCGACTAATTCAAAGGATGTGGACAATTATATATCAATAGACGTGCGAAATACAGATTTATGCCCTCGCTGTTCTGTAAGAGTTATAAAGAATATTACTATAAAAAGCTCGCCGGTATGGATGCAAGAGAGGCTGATAAAATCAGGTGTGAGGCCTATAAATAATATTGTAGATATAACTAATTATGTTATGCTGGAACTGGGTCAGCCGATGCACGCTTATGATTTAAAGAAGTTGAATAAAAGAAAAATAGTAGTTAGAACTGCAAATAAAAATGAAAAAATAACTACTTTAGACGAAAAAGAAAGGGTATTAGATGAATCCGTTTTGGTCATAGCTGATGGAGAAAGAGCTATAGGTGTTGCAGGAATCATGGGAGGTTTTGATAGCGAAATAGAAAATGATACACAGGAAGTAGCAATAGAATGTGCGAATTTTAACCCGGTTAGCATCAGAAAGTCATCTAAACTTTTAGGACTTAGAACAGAAGCATCTTCAAGATTTGAAAAAGGTTTGGATATGGAGCTTGCTTCACTTGCTCTAAATAGGGCATGTTACCTTATAGAAGAGCTAGGTGCAGGGGAGGTCGTAGGCGGTATTGCAGATTTTTATCCCAATAAAAAGAATAAAAGGATTATAAAATTTGATACGGACAGAGTCAAATGGCTTCTAGGAATAGATATAGGGATAAATGAAATAAAAAGAATGCTTAAATCATTAGAATTTGAAGTTACAGGAGATAAAATACTGGATATTGTCATCCCTTCCTTTAGAGATGACATAGTGATGGAGGCGGATATAAACGAAGAAATAGCGCGACTGTATGGATATGATAATATCCCCTCAAAATTAATGGATACGACTTTTACCCAAGGAATAATCAGTGATAGGCAGAAGATAGTTGATATGGTTAGAAATTGTCTCACTGCACAAGGGCTATTCGAAACACTTACCTATTCCTTTGTAAGCCCCTCAGGCTTTGATAAAATTAAACTGAATGAGGATAATCCTTTGAGAAATGCAATAAAGCTGTTAAATCCTATAGGTGAAGATCAAAGCATTATGAGAACAACAATTATTCCTAATATGTTAGAATTGATTGGAAGAAACTATAATAGGAAAGTTGACGAAGGCTGTTTTTTTGAAATTTCAAAGGTGTACTTAGCGAAGACCTTGCCTTTGGAAGAACTACCCGAAGAAAGAGAGACTTTAATTATTGGTTTGTACGGTGATAGCGATTTTTTTGATTTAAAAGGAATAATAGAAAATCTTTTTTCCGCTTTAAATATAGAAAATTACAAGGTTATTCCGGGAAATCATGAAAGCTTTCATCCCGGAAAAGTTGCAGAGCTGTTAATTAACAATAAGAATATCGGTGTTTTTGGAGAAGTTCATCCAACTGTATTGGATAATTTTGATTTGCCTTCAAATGTTTATATAGGAGAGTTTAATTTTGATGAAATAATACTACAAACTAAATTAAATAAAAAATACAAACCGTTACCTAAATTTCCTTCTATTGAAAGGGACATTGCAATTGTTGTTTCTGATGAAATCTCCGCCGGTCAGATAGATGAAATAATAAGAACCAAAGGTGCAAAACTGGTGGAAAAAGTAGAGCTTTTTGATGTCTATAAAGGTTCGCAAATAGAAGATGGATACAAGAGTCTGGCTTATAAAATTGTATATCGTTCAGATGAAAAAACCTTAACTGAAAAGGATATATCAAAAGCACATAACAAGATTTTAAATTCGTTGGCAAATCAAACAGGTGCAATTTTAAGACAATAGCAGAAAATTTGTATTGACTTATTAAAAGATAAGGCTGTTTACTCAATATTGAAATAAGCGAAATCCGTGTAAATGATTTGTACCGGGTGCTTATAGATTGTAGCTCAATCGTGCAAGTGAATGGCTTTATCTTTTTGTATTATTTGATAAAATTATACTAACAAATCAAGTTTTTAAAGGAAAAAAAAGATTTATAAAGAATATATACTTAAACCATATTTGCTCTTAAAGGAGTTGTGAATCATGACTACCAGAAAAAAAGTTCAAGTAAAGATATTTGGCAATGAATATACTATTTTAGGAGAGCATTCCGAGGAATTTATAAAAGGTCTGGCGAATAAAATTGATAAAATGATGAAAGAAATAAGCAGTAAGAACAACAGATATAATTCTACCATGATAGCAGTCCTAGCAGCTTTAAATTTGGCTTATGAATTTGATAAAAAGGATAGAGATTATGAATCTTTAAATGAAGAACATGAAAAAATGAAAGCAGAGTATGAAATACCCATTGAACAATTAAACTGTTTAAATATGGATATGGAAGCTTTAAGAGAGCATTATCGAGAAATCCAAGAAGAGTATTCAAAAACTCAAATAGAAATGAGTAAATTAAATAAAGAGACTAATCTATATAAAGAAGAGATAAAAGACTTAAAATGCGAATTAGATGTTTCAAAAAATACGATTAAAGAGTTACAAAATAAACTCTTTGAAAACCAAATTGAACTTTTAAAAACAAAAAAAGAACTGGAAAGCTTAAAACCTACAAAAGAAAAATTTAATAAATAATTTCATTGAAAACACTGTTAATAGCTAAATGACATTATGAGGTGAAAGCATGAATGAAAGAACGCTTAGAGTTTTAGAGTATCACAAAATAATTAAGATATTAACGGAACATACAGTTTCGAATCTTGGTAAGGAAATAGCCAATAATCTAAAACCTAGCAATAATATATACGAAGTCAAAGAATGGTTACAGGAAACCGGTGAGGCTATTGAAATACTTTTCAAAAAAGGCAATATACCTTTAGAAGGCATATATGATATAAGACCGTCGTTAAAAAGAGCTGAATTAGGTTCCATCTTGGAAAATAATGAACTGTTAAAAATATCAGATACATTGACAGGTGTAAAAAAAATAAAGAAATTCATGAAAGAAGGAAAAGATAACGATTTATATCCTATAATTGATGATTTGGTTAGCCTATTGGTAGGCATGGATGATATTATCAATTACATTAATAAAGTAGTTTTAAATGAAGATGAAATATCTGATAGTGCAAGTCCGGAGCTCTTTTCCATTAGAAGAAAAATTAAAGAAAGGCATGCTAAGATAAGAGAAAAGTTAAACAATATTGTGACATCGGCATCATATCAGAAGTTTTTACAAGAACAAATCATTACTATAAGAAATGACAGGTATGTTATTCCGGTAAAACAGGAATTTAGAGGCAGTTTATCCGGGATAGTACATGATCAATCTTCAAGTGGTGCAACATTATATATTGAACCAATGATAATTGTAGAAATGAATAATGATTTGAAACAATTAAAACTGAAGGAAGCCGATGAGATCAATAAAATTTTATTGCAATTAAGCAAAATGATATCCGAGAAGAAACAAGAAATAGAAACTAATATAGAGATACTTACTACTTTGGATTTTATATTCGCAAAAGCAAAATTTTCTTTAGAATTAAAATGCTTCGAGCCAATAATAAATGATTCCGGTCGGATTAACCTTAAAAAAGCAAGACATCCTTTATTGGATAGTGATCTTGTTGTCCCCATTGATGTATATTTAGGAGAAACATTTAATGTATTGGTAATAACCGGTCCGAATACAGGAGGAAAGACAGTATCATTAAAAACTATCGGTTTATTAGTTTTAATGTCACAATCAGGCCTTTATATACCTGCGGCTGAAGGAAGTGAGATAAGTTTATTTGATTATGTATTTGCTGATATAGGCGATGAACAAAGTATTGAGCAAAGCCTTAGTACGTTTTCTTCCCATATGAAAAATATTATTGCTATTCTAAATGATGTAACAGAAAAATCTTTAGTTTTGTTAGATGAGTTAGGGGCAGGAACAGATCCTACGGAAGGAGCCGCACTGGCTATGGGAGTATTGGAAGTACTTAGAACTAGGCATATTAGAACAATTGCTACTACACATTATAGTGAGCTAAAAGCTTATGCGTTAATAACTCCCGGTTTAAGCAACGGTTCCGTTGAATTTGATATAGAAACACTTAAACCGACATATAAGCTTTCTATAGGGAATCCGGGAAAATCAAATGCATTTGAGATATCAAAAAAACTGGGACTGCAAAACCAGGTTATCAAAAAGGCAAAGGAGTTTATGTCGAAAGATAAGATAAAATTTGAAGATATTATTATCAGCTTAGAAGAAAGCAGAAAAAAAGCCGAAGAAGAAAGAAGAATTTCAGAAAAGCTTAGATATGAAGCCCAATTAATAAATCAAGAAGCAAATAAAAGGCTTAACAGAATCAATTCGCAAAAAGAAAAGATAATAAAAGCGGCTTACGAAGAGGCAAAGAAAATAATTGAGGAACAAAAACCGGAAATAGATAATATAATAAGAGAATTAAAAGAAGCTATGGAAAAAGAAGCAAAAGAAAAACTTAAAACCATTGAAAAAGCCGGACTGGATGTAAAAGGTATTGAGAATGAAATTCAAAATAATATAAATGATATTACTTTTAAAAAGTTAAAAAATTATAAACCGCCAAAGAATTTGAAGCTGGGTGACTTGGTAAGAGTAATTAAATTAAATAAAAAAGGATATGTACTTTCATTGCCCGATGACAATGGAAATCTAACTGTTCAAGTAGGCATTATGAAAGTAAATGTAAATATATCTGATTTAAAATCGGAAAAAGTTAATGAAGAGGAATCACCGGCGGAAAAGTACACCGGTATAGATAAAACAAAAATTATCCTGGCAGATGTTCCGACGGAGTTAGATTTAAGGGGAAAAACATTGGATGAGGCTCTGCTTGACGTAGATAAATATTTAGATGATGTTTACTTATCAAATATAAAAACAGTAACACTAATACACGGAAAAGGCACTGGTGTATTGCGGTCGGGTATAACTCAGTTATTAAAAAATCATCCTCATGTGAAATCATACAGAACGGGAGGCTACTATGAAGGAGGTTTCGGGGTAACTATAGTCGAAATAAAACAATAGGAAGTGACAGAATGAATGTTTTAGTAAGTGCATGCTTACTTGGTGTGAATTGTAAATATGATGGTCACAACAATAAGACATCATGCTTGGATAGTTTAATTGATAAATACGATTTCATACCGGTTTGTCCGGAACAATTGGGTGGATTAACAACCCCGCGGCTTCCCTCTGAAATAAGTTGTGATAAAAAAGTCTTAAATCAAAGAGAAAATATAATTGTTAGAAATATCGAAGGGACAGATGTTACAAGTTATTTCATTAGGGGGGCTGAGGAAGCTCTGTATATAGCTAAGCTATTTAAGTGTAGAATTGCAATTCTAAAATCTAACAGCCCTTCTTGTGGTTATGGATTTATATATGATGGCAGTTTTTCCAAAAGCTTGACTGAAGGAAATGGAGTATTTGCCCGGTTGCTTATTGATAACGGTATAAAAATATATACAGAAAAAGAACTTGAAAAATTTTTAAAATAATAGTTAAATAAAATAGGTTTTGGATCAAATTAAATGAAAAAGGATGATGCGGTGAATGAATGATGAATATTGTCTTGCAATCTTTAAATCTACCCATGATGCACTGTCATTTGAAAAAAGATTTCTATCGGAAGGGTACAAAATAACAATAATGCCGGTACCTAGGAAAATCAAAAATAGCTGCGGTCTGTCAATAAGGTTTTCAGCTATTGATTTAGACAATATCGTGAAAATAATAAACAAAGAGAATATTTCCTTTGAGAGTATATATTTAATAAACAATTGCAAAATGGAAAGAATTATTAAAAATTTTTAATAACATATACATTTAAATTATTGTAATATATCATGTTCGTCTGGAGGTTAAAAATTGAAAAAACGTTTTGTGAAAATATTTTTAATTACTTTTTTAATAGGAATCCTAGTCATTTATGGTTTTTTATATAGATTTTTAGATGAAATATCTGTCAAAAGAAATGACGATGAAGGGATCAAAATACCTAAAGATCGGGTGAATGTACTTGTTATAGGTGTTGCAAATAGGCTATCTGATACTTTAATGTTTTTAAGTTATGATATGAAGGGAAATAAAATTGATATAATGTCTATACCGAGAGACACTTATTTTCCTAGAAAAGGTTATAATGCGGCGGCACAGAAAAAAATTAATGCCGCTTACGGTGCAAAAGGTGCTAAAGGAACTATGATTGCAGCGAAAGAGCTATTAGGAGTGGATATTCATTATTATTTTGAATTTGATTATAAAGCTGTAATTTCAATTGTGGATGCAATTGATGGAATAAAAGTGGAAGTGCCTCGTAATATGGATTATGATGATCCCATTGACAAATTGCATATTCATTTTAAAAAAGGGCAAGTAGTGGAAAAAGGTGAAGATATTATTAAGCTTTTAAGGTGGAGGAAAAACAATAAAGGCGGAGGTTATGGGAACGGAGACTTAGGACGAATAGAAATGCAGCAGCATATCGTAAAATTAGGTTATGATAAAATGTTTGAGGGAAATATTGTATCAAACTTTTTAAAACTACAGGATCCAATAAAAAATAATGTCAAAAGTAATATGACACCGAATCAAATGTTATATTTTATGAAAAAATCAAAAGATATAAATAAAGAAAGTATTGAATTTCATACAATACCCGGAAGAACAAAAACTATGGAAGGGCTGTCATTTTTTGTAGTAGATAGGGACATGCTCAAAGAGGTTATGGATTTGATAACTGAAAAATAAACACTTAAAAAACAATATATAAATTTAGAAAGGTGGAGCCGTTAATGAAAGAAAACGTAGAAAAAGTCATTAAAGCCTTAAATAAAAATAATATTAAGGCGCGATACTTTGAGGATGCGGAATCAGCTATGAATGTTTTACTGGATGAAATAAATGTTGAGGAAAGTGTTGGTATAGGAGGCAGCATGACTATTTCACAGCTAGGCATACCTGAAAAATTAAAAAAGAGGGGTAATAAAGTGTATTTCCATTGGTTGGAATCTACACCTGAGGACGTTGATAAAGCCCGGCTGCTTGCCTCGCGGGCTGATGTTTATTTAACCAGCACCAATGCATTGACAGAAAAAGGTCAATTGGTAAATATTGATGGAATAGGAAATAGAGTAACTTCAATGGTATATGGACCAAAAAAAGTATTTGTTCTATGCGGAATGAATAAAATAACAAAAGATCTGGATGATGCTTTAGAACATATAAAGAGTAATACCTATAAAAATGCAAGACGGCTAAAGCTTAATACCCCTTGTGCCATAACCGGAAAGTGCAATGACTGTGATAGCCCTCAAAGAATGTGTAATGTTACGGTAATTATTGAGAAAAAACCCAATAAGGTTGAAATTGAGGTTATGATAATAAATGAAGAACTAGGATACTAATAAATAATTAATCAAAAAGTTTTTTAAACAGTTGCAGTTCACATATAACTGTATTCTTAATATAGGTTTTTATATTTACCATGATTGATGAATTGCAAGGTTAGTGGCTTATAAGGCTCTAAGCCTTCCCACAATATAATATTTGATTATGATTGTGTTATGGGTGTGCTAGAAGCAATCTGCAAATATAGTAAGCGCTTATCAGAAATAGTTAAGGTGTGAACAACAACATGAAATATTTTCTTTATATCGGCGATACAGCTTTTCTTGTCGTTACCAAATATAATATGTATAATATTAATAGAATAATTGTATTTGAGGTGTGATGATGATAAAAAACTTCGATGAGCTTCTTTCTACTGTCGGAAACAAAAAAACCATGAAATTAGCCGTTGCATCCGCTCAAGACAAAGATGTTTTGGAAGCGGTGCACAAAGCTGCTGAAATGGAATTGATAGAGCCGATTTTAATAGGTGATGAGAATAAGATATTCTCTATTTTGGACAGCTTAAATGTATCAAATAAGGATTATGTAATTATTAATGAACCTGATATAGTAGAAGCGGCAAAAAAAAGTGTTTCGATTGTAAAGAGCGGAGAAGCGGATTTTCTTATGAAGGGATTAATTCCTACCGCAGATATTATGAGAGCAGTTTTGGATAAGGAACAAGGTTTAAGGACTGACAGTCTTATAAGTCATGTAATGGTTTATAAAGTTAGTTCTTATCCTAAATTTTTGTATTTGACCGATGGAGGAATCAATGTTGCACCGGATTTGGAACAAAAAGTAAAAATCTTGGAAAATGCAATAAAAGTCTGTAAAGCAATGGGATTAGATAAAATTTACGCTTCATGTCTTGCAGGAGCAGAAGTAGTAAATGCAAGAATCCCTGCTACAGTAGATGCCAAAGCAATGGCAGATATGAGTGAGAAATGGAATAAATATAATGTTTTAGTTGAAGGACCCGTTGCTTTAGATCTAGCAATCAGCAAACAAGCTTGTGAACACAAAGGTTACAATGGCGAGGGAGGTGGACAGGCAGATATTTTATTAGTACCTTATTATGAAGTGGGAAACGTTTTAGGAAAATCATTGACTTATTTTGCTGATTCAAAATCTGCCGGAATAATCATGGGGGCAAAGACACCGATTGTATTGGTGTCGAGAGCTGATTCGTCAGAAACAAAGCTATTATCTATAGCATTAGGCAGTGTTGTTGCAGCAAATAATTAACCTGAAGGAGGAAAGATATTGAGAGAGTTAATGTCAGGCAATGAAGCTATTGCCAGAGGGGCTTATGAAGCAGGAGTGACCGTTGCAGCTGCATATCCGGGAACACCCAGTACCGAAATCCTGGAAAATATTGTCCAATATAAGGATAAGATTTATTGCGAATGGTCACCAAATGAAAAAGTCGCAACTGAAGTAGCTGTAGGAGCTTCAATTGGCGGCGCAAGAAGTATTGCTGCTATGAAGCATGTAGGAGTTAACGTTGCAGCCGACCCAATTTTCACCTATTCTTATTTAGGCGTTAACGCAGGTTTTGTATTGGTAAGTGCCGATGATCCCAGTATGCATAGTTCTCAAAATGAACAGGATAATAGGTATTATGCTAAATTTGCAAAAATACCTATGTTTGAGCCATCGGATAGCCAAGAATGCAAAGATTTCTTAAAAGAAGCGTATAAAATTAGCGAAGAATATGATACCCCTGTTATTTACAGGGTTACTACGAGGATTTGCCACAGTAAAAGTATTGTGGAATTTGGTGAAAGAGAAGAGGTAGAGTTTAAACCTTACAGCAGAAATATCCCTAAATTTGTAGCAGTTCCGGCCACTGTTAAACGGGCTAGGCTGAAGGTGGAAGACAGGCTTAGAGCATTAGAAGAATATTCTAACAAAACACCTTTAAATAAAATTGAATACAATGATAAAAAAATAGGTATTATCACTGCAGGCATTTCTTATCAATATGCAAAAGAAGTATTCGGGGATAGTGCTTCTTATCTAAAATTAGGCTTCACATATCCTTTGCCTTTGGATTTAATAAGAGAGTTTTCAGAAAATGTAGAAATTTTATATGTGGTGGAAGAAGTAGAACCTTTTATGGAAGAACAAATTAAATCCGCAGGTATTGAATGTATCGGTAAAGATTTAATTCCGAATTATTATGAGCTTAATCCCGAAATCGTCGCTAATTCTCTGTTAAATAAAGAATTTAAAACAAAAGATATAGATATAGAACCTGCACCCAGACCGCCGGTATTATGTCCGGGTTGTCCACATAGAGGTTTTTTCTATGTAATGTCCAAGAAAAAAAATACAGTTATAACAGGAGATATAGGATGTTATGCCCTTGCTGCTTCGCCTCCTTTGGGCGCAATGGATACAGTTATTTGTATGGGGGCAGGTTTTAGTGCCGGAATGGGCATAGCAAAAGCCTTTGAAGTATCTGAAAGAGATGGAAAAGTTTTCGGCGTAATGGGGGATTCCACCTTTTTCCATTCAGGACTGACGGGAGCCATGGAAATTGTTTATAATAAGGGAAAAATGATCCCGGTTGTCTTGGATAATAGAATAACAGGCATGACCGGGCATCAAGATAACCCGGGGACAGGGAAAACCTTAATGGGTGAAGAAGCTTCAGTTATTGATGTAGTTGAAGTTTTAAAATCTTTAGGTTATAAAACTGTAAAAGTGATAAACCCAAACAATTTGAAAGAAGTAGAGGAAACCATTGATGAAGCGGAAGCCAGTACAGAACCTTTTGCTATAGTAACAAAAAGTCCTTGTGTTCTGATTAAGGGATTACCGCCTTTTAAAGAAAAATGCATTGTAGATAGAGATAAATGTACTAAATGCAAAATGTGTTTAAAGGTAGGATGTCCTGCTATATTCTTTAAGGACGGAAAAGCATATATTGAGCAATCAATGTGCATCGGCTGCGAAGTTTGTATGCAGGTATGTAAATTTGATGCTATAGGAAAGGTTGGTGAATAATAATGAAAGAAACGAAAAGCATACTCTTTGTCGGTGTAGGCGGACAAGGTACCATACTGGTTAGCAGACTATTAACCAAAGGCTTGATGAAAGCCGGTTATGATGTAAAAATGTCTGAAGTTCATGGGATGGCACAAAGAGGAGGAAGCGTATCTACTCAAGTAAGATATGGAGAAAAAGTTTATTCACCAATTCTAGGAAGAGGACAAGCAGATATTTTGGTTGCTTTTGAAAAGATGGAAGCATTGAGATGGAGTGAATACTTAAAGCCGGAAGGTATTATCATTGTAAATAATTATGAGATTCCTTCATTACCGATTGCAACCGGTCAGATTGAATACCCGAAAGGGATAATAGAAGAACTGCAAAAAAAGTTTAAAACTATTGTTATAGATGCAGGAAAAATAGCATCAGAACTGGGAAATATAAAAACACAAAATATAGTCCTATTTGGTTCGTTAGTTAAAGCCTTTAATCTGGATGAAGTTGACTGGATGGATATTTTAAAAGAAATATTACCGGAAAGAATGTTGGATATTAATATAAAGGCATTTAATAAGGGACTGGAAGTACAATAAAAAAGGGGGGTTATACTCTCCTTTTTTATTGCTAAGAGGGCCTCTTTTTTAAAATATATAAAAAGTTTAGGTATAAAAGATGATGGAAAAATTTGAAACACTAAATATCGAGCAAGAACAAGCTGTTGAACATTTTGAAGGACCTTGTTTAGTTTTAGCCGGACCCGGTACCGGAAAGACTACTATAATAATTAATCGAATAATTAATTTGATAAAAAACTATTACGTTGAGCCGCACAATATACTTGTAATAACCTTTACAAGATCCGCGGCTAAAGAAATGGAATCAAGATTCTGCCGTTTGGAGGATTATTCAAGTAAATATAATCAAGTAAGCTTTGGTACCTTTCACTCTGTTTTTTTTAAAATATTACAGCATTTTAGGAATTATAAAATTGAAAATTTAATTAACGAAAATGATAGAAATATGCTTATAAAAACAATTGCAAAAAATAACAAAGTTGATTTTTTTGAGGATGAGGAAGCCTTGGAAAATATAATAAATGAAATTTCTTATATTAAATATAAACTAAAAAACAAAAAGAATTATACAGCCAAATCCTGCGGTAACGAAGTATTTTGGAACATTTATGAAAAATACGAAAAATATAAAATGAAACAAAATAAATTTGATTTTGACGATATGATAACCCATTGTTACGATTTGCTTAAAAACAATAATAAGGTTTTGAATGAAGTAAGGATAAGATACAAATTTATTTTAATAGATGAGTTTCAAGATATAAATAAGTCTCAATTTGAAACCATTTCTCTAATAGCCTCTCCTTTGAATAATATATTTGTTGTAGGTGATGATGACCAATCAATATATAGATTTAGGGGTTCAGATCCGGGTACAATGAAAAAGTTTATAAAAGCTTTTAAGAATATTAAAGTTATAACATTAAAGGATAATTATAGAAATAATAAAACAATACTTTACTCAGCAAAGAATGTTATAAAAAATAATTCCGACAGATACAAGAAATGTCTAATTTCAACAAGGGACTGCGGAAATTCTCCTTGGGTAATTGAAGTAGAAGATGCGGCGGCAGAAGCAAAGTCTATAAGTGAAAAAATAAAAGAATTAGTTGCGGAAGGATTGTGCTATTCGGATATAGCCGTAATATATAGAACAAAAATTCAATCCGCATCAACAATAGATTGCTTTATAAACGACAGAATTCCTTTTGTATGTCTTGAAGGATTATCATATCTACATAACCATTGGATATATAAAGATGTTATCAGCTATTTAAAAGCTTCTGTAAATACCGATAGGAATAACAGCATTTACAGAATAATCAATAAACCATATAGATATATAGAAAGGCGCACAATTCCCCCCTCTATAAATCATAAAGGTGATCTTCTTGAATATTTAATAAATAGCAAAGAATTATCCAGACGGCAAAAGAATTATTTAAAAAAACTAATCAAAGATTTGAATTGCATTGGTAGGATGAAAATGGATGAGATAGTTTATTATATTAAAAAAGGTATCGGCTATGAAGAATATATAAAAGATTTTGCTAACTCAAAAAATATTAACATAAAACCACTTATGGAGATATTAGATGATATTAATAATTCGATTAGAAGCTTCGATAGCTTACCGGGATATTTAAATCATATAGACTTAGTTTTAAAAAGAAGTAAGTTACAAATAAATAATAGTGTTAAAATAATGACTATGCACAAAGCGAAGGGATTAGAGTTTAAAGCGGTATTCATAATTGATGCAATAGAGGGATTAATACCCGGTATGAGTTGTGAAAAAACGGAACCTGATGTTTCGGAATTAGAAGAAGAACGAAGACTCTTTTATGTTGCTATCACCAGAGCGGCAGATGAATTGTATATCTATGTGCCCAAATATAGATATGGAAAAAGAGTGAGACCGTCAAGATTTTTAAGTGAAATATATGAATAAGGTTAACAATAGAATATAAATCGTTGTAAAGTCTTATTCAATACTGTATATTTAAATCAAGAATAATTTTTTAGGAGGTTTGGAATGGATAATAAAGCGGATGTCGGTGTTTTTGGAGGTTCCGGTTTTTATTCTTTTCTAGATAACGTTGAAGAAATTGAAATAGATACTCCTTATGGAAAACCGAGTGATAAAATTGCCATTGCAAATATCGGTGAAAAAAAGGTAGCTTTTTTGCCAAGGCATGGAAGAAAACACACCTTTCCTCCCCATTGCATCCCTTACAGAGCTAATTTATATGCTATGAAACTTTTGGGGGTTAAATGTATTATTGCACCTACAGCCTCAGGCAGCTTAAAAAAAGAAATAAAACCCGGAGATTTTGTTATTTGTGACCAGTTTGTAGATAGAACTTGGGGGAGGAAAGATACTTTCTACGATGAAAGTGAAACAAGACATATAAGTATGGTTGAACCTTATGATAAAGAAATGAGAGAAATAGCAATTCAAGCGTGTATTGAAGAAAGTGTCTCATTTCATAAAAAAGGCACTGTTGTAGTAATTCAAGGCCCGAGATTTTCTACAAAAGCGGAGAGCAGATGGTTTAATAGTATGGGATGGGATGTAATTAACATGACCCAATATCCGGAATGTCCGTTAGCAAATGAATTAGAAATACCATATGCTAATTTAGCTTTAGTTACTGATTATGATGCCGGTTTTGAAGGAGAAGAAGATATCCTTCCTGTTACTGAAGAAGAGGTGTTAAGAGTCTTTAATGAGAATAACGAGAAGGTTAAAAAAGTAATAATAAGAATGATTGAAAAAATATAGTAATACTATTTATATAGGAGGGCAAATGATTAAAAGAGCTACTATTATAGTTTTTGAAGGAATAGATCAGTCCGGGAAAGGTACACAAGCGGGATTATTTGTTAGTAAGCTGAAAGAAATGGGGTATAGTTCTGCTTATTTACATTTTCATGATTTGAATACTCCATTAGGAAAAGAAATTCAATTATTTTTAGAAGGAAAAAGAAAATATTCGCCGATTGTAAGACAATTATTGTTTGCCGCTAATCGTTATGAGAGAAATGAAGATATTGGCGAATTAATAAAAAATAAGGATTTCATAATAATTGATAGATATATACCTTCCGGGCTGGCTTACGGTATAGTTAATGGAATAGAGCTAAATTGGATGCTTGAGATGGAGAAAAATCTTTTTCAGCCCGATATAGTAGTTTTGTTAGATATCGCATCCAAGACCTCAAATTTAAGGAAACCATTAAAAGATAGAGATATTTATGAGAAAGATTTAGTTTTTCTCGAAAAGGTAAGAAATACATACTTAAATTTGGCGAAAAAATTCAGCTGGCTGATTATTAACGGAGAAGATACTGTGGAAGAAATTGAAAAAAACATATGGGAAAGGGTGTCAGAGGAGCTAAGTAATAGGGGTATTCATATTTAAGCATTAAACCTATGAATAGGTTTTTGTTATAAAATTTACTAAATCTGCTGTTGCATTGGGTTTTTGGAGATAAGATGAATTTTTGGCAATGGTTTCTCTTTTCATTTCTAAATTTAAAACTGTATTTATTAAATATGGTATTGTATTGATATCGTGAGATATAACTGCAACCCCATAATTTATTAAATAATCTGTGTTATCTGATTCTTGTCCCGGAAATGGTGTATAGATTATTAAAGGTTTACTTTTTGTAAGTATTTCTGCACAGGTCACACCTCCGGGTTTAGTTATGATATAATCTGAAATCTCCATCAATTCATATACGTTTTGAATAAACCCGAATATCTTCAAATCATTTATTGCCTTATATCTATTAAGATTAATTTTTAACCTATAATTATAACCGGAGATTACTAAAATCTGAATATCCTTAAGACTGCTATCAAGCTTATTGACAATTCTAAATATTTCACCTAGACCTAAACCCCCGCCCATGACCAATATTGTCGTTTTATCTTTAATGGAGAGCTTATTCAAAATATCATTTTTGTTTTGTCTAATTGAAAAATCGGCTTTTATGGGAATTCCAAAAGGAAGAATTTTGTTCTTTCCGACTTTAAAGGATTTCATAAGTGGGGTTAAATTTTCGTGGGCAATAATATAATAATCAGTATAATCATTAATATAAGAAGAATGAATATTAAAATCAGTGATTATCGTTATTAAGGGACTAGCAATGATTTTCTTTTTTTTTAATCCGGCAATGATTGATGAAGGAAAGCTATGAGTAGAAAATATAACATCGGGGCTGAAATCTAAGATAGATTTTTTTAATCTTCCGGAAGTGAGCTTGTTTATAATATCATTTATATCTATTATAGGGTGAATTTTATTTGTTTTCCTATAAATCTTTCCCCATGCTTTGGGATATAATTTTAAAATCTTCAAGTAACTGTCAAGCATTACTTTGTCTAATATGGGATTTATTAAGTTTATAATATTTACTACTTTGACTACATTGGTTGAATTGGATTCCGTGAAACTATTCTTTAATGTATGTGCTACTTGATTATGACCAACCCCAAATGACACGGTAAAAATAAGGATATTCAAACTTATCACTCCGCACAAATTTCATCTTTCTATAATCGTATTCTTTTAGAGGCTATAATTGTTTAACACTTATATAGTTTTATTTAATCTGTAATATTTTATACAAATTTAAATAAAAGATTGTTTTATCAACAAAACATTACATTTTTCTTTGAAGGAGAAAAACTTTTAATAAAGAATAGTATATAAAATGAAATATGGGAGTGAGGGATAATGCAGATAATATTTGAATCAAGAAATGAGACATTAATAATAAAATTATTTGGTGAATTAGACCATCATAGCAGTGATTATATAAGAGATAAAATAGATGATGAGATTGATAAGAAAAATTTTAAAAAAATAGTTTTCGATATGGGAAACTTATATTTTATGGACAGCTCCGGAATAGGAGTAATAATTGGACGATATAAACAAATAACATCAAAAGGAGGTAAGTTGGCAATCGCTAATTTGAATCCTCAAATTAAAAGAATATATGAAATATGCGGTCTAAGAAAAATAATACCTAATTATGCAACAAGTGAAATTGCAATAGAAAGATTATAAGGGAGTGAAATAAAAATGAAAATCGATAATGAAATGAAACTTGAATTTCTAAGCAAGTCGGAAAATGAAAGCTTTGCACGTTCGGTGGTAGCCGCTTTTGTAGCTCAGCTCGACCCTACTATAGAAGAAATATCGGAAATAAAGACTTCAGTATCGGAAGCTGTTACAAATTCAATAATACATGGATATGAATATAAAGAAGGTTATATAGTCATTAATTGCAGGCTAATCGGAAGATTGGTAGAAGTTGAAGTTGAAGATAGAGGCAAAGGTATAGAAGATATTGAACAGGCAAGACAGCCTCTATATACAAGCAAGCCTGAATTAGAGAGATCGGGCATGGGTTTTACGGTTATGGAAACGTTTATGGATGAAATTATGATAATATCCAACAAAAATAACGGCACAAAAATATTAATGAGAAAGATTATTAGCAATTAGCTAGGTGCAATCATATGGAATGGTTAGAATTATCACAAGGTGAAATTTATGAGATAATAAAAAAAGCTCAAAATGGAGACAAAGAATCAGAGAATTATATTATTATGCAGAACCTTGGATTAGTGAGGAGTGTTCTCAAAAGATTTCAAAACAGGGGCTATGAATATGAAGATTTGCTACAAATTGGATGCATTGGATTATTAAAAGCTATTAAAAAGTTTGATAATAGTTATAATGTCAAATTTTCTACATATGCTATACCTATGATTATTGGTGAAATAAAAAGATTTTTACGTGATGATGGTATGATTAAAGTTAGCAGAAATTTGAAGGAAATAGCTGCAAAAGCATATATGTACAGGGAGTCATTGGAAAAAAATAATGGCAAAGAGCCCACTCTTTCTGAATTAGCTGCAGAATTAGAAATTACAAAAGAAGAGTTGGTAATAGCATTGAATTCTCAAAACTCTATATATTCATTGCACGAACCGATTAATCAAGATGAAGGCTCTCCCATTGAGCTTATTGATAAAGTGCAAAATGAAAAATCTCAAGAATTTGATATAATAAACAGAATAATTTTAAAAGAAACATTGTCTTCTTTAAAACAAAGAGAAAGACAAATAATTATTTTAAGATATTTCAAGGAGTTAACCCAATGCCAGGTTGCAGAATTATTAGGAATTTCACAGGTTCAAGTTTCAAGGTCGGAAAAGAAAATTTTAAGTAAACTGAGAGAGATGATAGAGGACACATCGCAGTATTAATTTTACAA
>CAYXUX010000020.1:15053-21550 GCA_964468275.1 uncultured Clostridiaceae bacterium | reverse complement strand
AAATGATTGCTTTTACTTTTATGGAGGTGGTACTAATGTCTTTGCTCAATACACCCTTTAAAGCATTATCCGATCCAACAAGGCGTAAAATAATACAGATGCTAAAAGATAAAGATATGACTGCAGGCGAAATAGCAGAGCATTTTGATATATCTAAGCCTAGCATATCTCATCATTTAAATATTTTGAAAAATGCCCAATTGGTAATGGATGAAAGAGATGGACAAAATATTATATATTCGCTCAATACTACAGTTTTTCAAGAGGTTTTAAACTGGTTTTTTAATATAGCCGATATCAAGGGAGGGACATTGGATGAGAAAGATTAATTTTAAAAGAGAAATACCGCTTATTGTTATTGTAATAGCAGCCTTTTTAATCAGCATGTATTTTTATCCTATGCTGCCGGAAAAGGTTCCCACTCATTGGAATTTCAAAGGTGAGATTGACGGTTATTCCGGTAAATTATCCGGTAGCTTAATTATGCCTATAACAAACTTAATCATGTATATATTGTTTATTTTTTTACCTGCCCTTGATCCCAAGAAAAATAACTATAAGCTGTTTGAAAGCACCTATATATATTTCAGATATCTATTCCATATATTCTTCCTTGCCATGCATATAATGATTATCGCTGCATCCTTGGGTTACATTGTAAATACGACAAGGCTAGTATTACTTGGCATATCCTTATTATTTATGCTTATGGGAAATGTTATGGGAAGGGTGAAGCATAATTATTTTGTAGGGATAAAGACTCCTTGGACTCTTGCAAGCGAAGAAGTATGGAGAAAAACACATAGATTAGCGGCACTTCTATGGACGGCGGGTGGACTTATAGGGATTATACTATCATTATTAAATATAAATCTGGGCTTGATATTTGTAATAATACTGATTTTGCCTTCTATTATACCTATGATTTACTCTTATATAATATATAAAAGGCTTATATAAGCATGTGTAACTGTTTAATAAAAAATAAGGGTTTGGAAGGATTTGCATGTCATTAAAAGTGTGAACGATTATGATATAATATAGTCAATAGAATTTCTTATGTGTTTCATGTTAAAATATTTTAAAGCATTGGACAAGTTATATGTGAGGTGGCAGATATGGATTATAAAAAGGCATTATGTATAATAGTAATTTTTATATTAATACTTTCTTTTGGAATCTTATCCGGTGAAAACGATAAAGATGTTTACTTCGAAGATGTTCCAAAAGGACACTGGGCGGAGGAACATATATATAAATTACGCTCCCTTGGCATCACTGATGGAATAAGTGAAAGCAGTTTTGGCATGGGACTGACAATAAATAGGAGTGAATTTGCTGCTTTTTTAGTAAAATTAATGGGTTGGGATTTAGAATACCCGAATAAAGGCAGCTTCGCTGATAACTTGGACAAGTCTAAATGGTATTTTCCTTATATAGAAACTGCTTTAGTTAATGGCAGTATTGATAATAATATTGTATCTTTTAGGCCGGACGAGCCTATAACCCGTGAAGAAATGGCAGTAATGATAGTGCAAACCTTAGACTACGATAGCCTTTCCGATAGAGTTTCCGGATATTATAAGCCTTTTAAAGATATAGATAAAAACATAGGTTATATAGCCATAGCCAAGGATTTTGACATAATCACCGGCGTGGGGGATGGTTTGTTTAGACCCGAGAATAATGCAAAAAGAGAAGAAGCCGCAGCAATGATTGTTAGGATGTATGATAGATTGAATACAAATATTAACCATATTAACGGATTTTATGCTATCAAATCAGCTAACCAAATTGAAATGATTAAATCCCTGAATACTGTTGGCTTTGGTTGGAGTAGATTGGAATATGGCCAAAATGAAGTGATATTAAATACTGCAAATACAAATAATAATGAATTTTCAATACCTGCGGGATTTAGTAATCCGCTTGATATGGCAAAGTCAAACGATACCGATGCTATGTTAATGGTGTTTGCAAAGGATGAAAAAGCCGCTGATAATGGAATGCCCTTGGTAGAATACATTATAACGGAGCCTCAGGTGGGAAAGGCAGTTATTTCAGATATTATGGAACAATTAAGTTTCACGGCACCGGAGAATATTTCAGTAGAATTCGACGGTGTAGTAATAGACTTTGAAAATTTAAGAGGAGATAAATCCAAGGAGAATCTCAGTAAATTCTTAATGGAATTAAAAAAAGAGTTGAATAAGAAGAAAAAAAAGCTGTATGTCGCTGTTCATCCGGCTGCGCTGCCGGGACAACCTTATTATGACGGATATGATTTCAAAGCCATCGGTGAGATAGCGGACAAAGTGATTCTCATGGCGCATGATTATTATGCAAAGCAGTTGACTGAGGCAGAAATGGAAATGGGTTATACTATAACGCCGCTAACCCCCATTGATGATATATATTGGGCATTAAAGCAAATAACCGATAAGGACAAAGGGGTCCAGCATTTAGAGAAAATCTTAGTACAACTATCTTTTGATTCAGTGCAATGGAAGCTAAAGGATGGAAAAGTTATAAATAAATATCCTTATTCACCGGATTATGAAGCCATCCGCAGAAGGCTTTTATCGGAAGATACCGAAATAAAATATTTGGAAGCATATGAAAATCCTTATGTGACCTTCTACAACAAAGAGGATGAAACAGATAACATAGTTTGGTATGAGGATTCTCGCAGTATAAATGCAAAGCTTAAAATGATAAAAATGTTTGGGATAGAAGGAATATCTTTATGGAGACTGGGGAATATTCCTGATTATGAAGATGTGAGCGGAAAAGAAATATATTTGGATATTTGGCAACAAATAATAAATAAACCTCCTAAAGCTATCAGCTAAAGGAGGTTTTAGTTTTCCTATTCCATATGTTCTATAGAATCAATATACCAATATTCATTAGCATTATTTACAACAATTTTCATGGTTTGAGTAAAGGATTCACCGGGAACGCTGGTTTTATAAGTTAAATCTATATCGTAGGTGTTTTCGCCGGTGCTTGTTATTTCATAGCTGTCAACCCAAGGACTGGAGACTCCTGTAACAAATAAGGCCCCTTCAAAATCATCATATTATTTTAATGCGTTTTCTATTGCCTTTAAAATCACTTTGCTGCTATATGTCGCCCCTGTAATTACATCTATCTCCGGGGTTTGCTTTTCTATTACCATATCGGTAATAACTTCCGCCGAGGCACCTTTGCCGTTATCGTGTTTAACCAGTTCAATTACTGTAATTTCATGATCTTTTACTGTAACATTTACTTCTGCTGCTATGGGAAAAGCCTTATATTTACCTTCATAAATACCATCTTCAATATTTGCTAAATCTATGTCTTCTATTTCTAAGTTCTTTAGGCTTTCCAAGTTTTTTTCTATCATAGGCTTGGCTCCTGCAATTACAATAATAAACAATAGCAGTAAAATTGCAATTGGCATAAGATATTTTTGTTTTTTATCCATATATATCATCCTTAATCTTAATACAAATCGAATATCACAAAGGTCATTTCTATAATTGCACAGTCAAAAGGCTACATATACATAAATGATTTTTAAAGTCAAATAAAAATCTTATCATAAAAGACAAAACAAGTTAGCTAAAACAACATATTTTCAATCTTATAATCTTGTGATTTTACTTGATACCATTCGTTGTATGCTTGAGGCAGTTTTTGATCGAAAATAATGTCTTTAACTTTATCTTCATTGTCTTCAAAAATAGCTTCTTGAGCTTCTTTTCTTTCTTCGACTCTTATTATATGATACCCGAAATCTGTCTTTACAGGCTCGCTGATTTTACCTATTTCAAGTACAAAGGCTTCTTCTTCAAATTCTGAAACCATTTCTCCTCTTGAAAAGAAACCTAAACTACCACCACTATTTTTATTACTTTCGTCTATGGAGTATTCACTGGCTAACTTTGTAAAATCTTCACCGGCAGAGAGTTTGTTTTTTACTTCACGGGCCTTTTCTTCGCTGTCAACCAGTATATGGCTTGCTTTTACTTGTTCTTCCGTATTAAACATATCTTTATTTTCTTCAAAATAAGTCATCATCTCTTCTTCCGTTACTTCAATTTGCGGTTCAAGAAGCTTTTTTATTTGCAAATTCTTTTCAATATTAAATTTTATATCTTCCAAGGTTTCGCCATACATTGCCAGCATGTTTTCAAAATTTTCGCGGCCGCCGTAGTGTTCTGCAACGATTTCTATCTCTTTTTCAACATCTTCTTCTGTTATTGTGATGTTCTCCTTTTTAAGTTCCAAATCAATTATTTTGTTAGCGATTAACATTTCTAAGGCCATTTTACCGTTATCTTTTACCAAGGACTCATATAAATCATCTTTTGTAATAACTTCATTGTTAACTCGTGCTACTACATCATTTCCTTTTGTTTTATTATTAAGGATATATATACCACCTATTGCGATTACCAATCCCAATAACACTAATAATCCTATCTTAAAATTCTTTTCTTTAAATTGTTCCATATTAGACTACACACCTTTCAAATTAATAACATTCGTATATTTTCAATAACCCTATTCTATCATAAAATGAGTAAATAAACCTTAAATATAATTGTTTAATATATTTTATACGAATAATTTATTATAATCTATAACCCGCCAAACTTTAAATTGTCTATTTATATTATCCTTTTAAATTATAAGGTTTTATTCTATAATTTAGTTTAATTATACTTATTATACATCAATTTGGTTTTTTTAAGTTAATTTGTTTATAGGAGTTGATTAAAGTCGATACCATTATTAATAATGATATGAATTTTGAAATTGACGGTGACTATTTGATTAATCTATTAAAAATAGAAAAATCAGCTTCTATGAGCAAAGAAGCTTTGCTGATTGCAGATAAAGTTAAGAATATTGTTAAACCCAAGTATATAATAAAAAAAATGAGAATTGATAAGCTGGGGAATAACTGTGCAATTATAAACGGAGTTGAATTCAAAAGTACTATACTTGCAGGATTAATAAGAGAGAATACAAGGATATTTGCTTTCATAGCTACAAGCGGTATAGAGATTGAATACTACAAAGATTCCATAACCGATATTTTTGAAAATTATGTTTTGGAACAAATAGCATACCTGACTTGTTTGACGGCACTTAAAGATGTTGAAACGATTTTAAACAGTGATTTTAATGCTAAAGGACTTATATCTATTGCTCCGGGCTCGTTGCCAGGTTGGGATATTTCAGAGCTGACAAGCATTTTAAAGCTTTTCCAAGGCGAACATACTAAAATAGACGTTGATGTGACAGATGGCGGGATGATTAACCCCGTTAAATCAATCTGCGGATTATTTATAGAATCCGAACTGCCTCTTCATAGGTGTGAAATATGCATAAGAAGGAACTGCACTTTTCGAGAAGCTGAATTTGATGAAAATAAGTTTAAAGGAGTATCCAATGATTTATAAACTGAAATGTCTAAATAAAGGAGTCTTATTATCTCAAGTAATAGAGAAGTCAGATATTAATTTTTCCTTGCCATGTTCAGGTCTAGGTACCTGCGGGAAATGTAAGATAAAAATAATTGACGGGGAAATATCTGAAATCAGCGAAGGGGAAAAAAGATTTTTAAGTGATTATGAAATAAAAAACGGATACCGTCTTGCTTGTTTTACAAAGATATATTCGGATGTAACAGTTGAGCATTGTGAAGAGAAAACGCTTAAGATTTTAAAAAACAGCTCCTATGAGATAAAAAAATTCAAACCTATTGTTAAAGCCCAAGAATATGCCATATCTATTGATATCGGAACAACAACTATTGTAATAAATCTGCATAAAGGTGATTCTATCAGCCCCTTGGATACGATAAGCGATATTAATAATCAAATAAAATTTGGCGCAGATGTGATTTCACGCATTGATTATTCAATAAGCAATACTGTCGATACAATCCATAAGGTGACTATCAATCAGCTGAATCAAATGATAAAGGCTTTGTGCCATAGAACCTCTATAGATAACAGGCAAGTAAAATATGCAGTAATTACAGGAAATACTACAATGCTTCATTTTTTTGCAAACATTAATCCTGAAAGCATAGCTTTTTATCCTTTCACTCCCAAAACCTTGTTTGGCTATACACGGGAGAACAATCTAGGATTGGCTATTGCAACGGATTCTAAAATTTATTTATCTCCTTGTATTTCCGCTTATATTGGCGCTGACTTGGTTTGTGCAGTTTTAGTTAGCGATATGCTAAACAAAGAAGAATGTTCTTTATTAGTGGATATAGGGACAAACGGAGAGATGGCCTTATATCATAATGGAGGTATTAAGTGCTGTTCTACTGCTGCGGGACCGGTTTTTGAGGGTGTAGGTATAGAATTGGGTTCATCGGCGATAGAAGGTGCCATAAGCAGCGTGTATTTTAATAAAAGAAATAATAGCATAGACTATAAAACTATTAATGATGAAAAGCCCATAGGCATCTGCGGCACAGGTGT
>CAYXUX010000020.1:0-14953 GCA_964468275.1 uncultured Clostridiaceae bacterium | reverse complement strand
TCAATGTCTTTTTAACTCATCTTCATAAGAATTCGAATATCTTCACCAAAAAATTCAAACATATCAAAGCTTCCGAATATACGAGAAGTTATTCTCTCCGAATAGTCTCTTATTATTTCTTTTACATCCAAATTGGTAGCTATTATCATTTTTTTTGATTCCATCATTCTTTTATTTAATATATTATATATGACAAGTCCGGAAAACTGGGTGGATAGTTCCGTACCTAAATCATCAATTATCAATAGGTCACAAGTATTTATGTTTTCTAAAACAGCATCATTTTGTTCTTCATTTTCAAAATTAAATTTATATTTTCGTACCAAGTCTATTAAATCCGGAGCGGAGTGATATATTATGCTTTTGCCTGTTTTAAGCAATTCTCTGGCTATAGAGTGGCAAAGGAAGGTCTTTCCCAGTCCCGGTCTTCCGATAAAAAGCATGTTTCTATTATGTTTATCAAAAGTGTTAACATAATCAATACATTCCCTATAAATATGCTCCATGTTTTTCCTGGGGGATAAGCCGTCTCTCGTTGGTGTTTCTGAGTAATATTTAAAATTAAAGTTATCAAAGTTTTCTTTTGTTTCCGATAGATTTGACATCATATAATTATATTCAATTTGTTTTTGTATAAAACAGGGGCATTTATTAAAGCCGATAAAACCGGTATCCTTGCATTTACCACATTCGTAACTAAGCTCTAAAGTATCATCGGTGTAGTTTTTTGAAGCAAGGATTTTTGTTTTTTCAGACTTTAAGCTTTTTAGTTTTTTTCTTAAAACATTTAATTGTTTTTCATTATCTTCTTTTAGTACAGATTTGGTTATTTTTAATCCCAGCTCAATTATTTCTTCTTCGATTGCTTTAAGGCGGGGCAATTCATTATAGATTTTTTCTTTTTTGTTTTCCAGGCTTCGCTTATTTCTTTCACGGATTTCTTCGTATTCTAAAAAAATTCTATTAATATTATTCATTAGAATCACCTCTGTCTTTTTTCAGCAGTCTCTTTTTTAATAACTCAGGATCGTAATTACGTCCGGAAAAATTGTCAAAAGTACTTTTTTGTGTTTTTGCCCTGCCTTTAACTGTATCTTTTGGTTTTTTAGAAAGATAAGATTCCACTTCTTTTAGTGTTTTAAAGCCTTTTTCATTCCAATCGGTAAGAATTTTATTCATGTATGAAATAGAAGGTCTTATTGTATTAACCGTCAGTTCACAGGCTTTTAATATAATTTCATCGCTAAAAGCATATTCATAGAACCATTTATATAATGCCTTTTCTTCAGCAACGGTAGGCTGACGCTTAATCCTTAGGAAATTCAGTACTTTACTGTAATTATACCATCTTTCTTTATGCTGATTCATATATTCCAAGGCCTTGTTTTTTGAATTGATTCCGGCATCAAACCAATTTCTTGCTACCTGCTTTAAATAAGGCAAATCCTTTATATTCTTGGAATAGCAATAATCAATAATCATAATGACTATTTCAGGAGGAAATTTATAATCGTCAATCCAATCTAAAAAAGTAAATATCTCATTTTGCGATAACTCCCGCCCATAAGTTTTATTTATATAATCAAACATGTTCTTTATTTCATTATCCTGTCTGGCAAAAATAATGCGATCAACATCGTATTTACCGTACTTTTTTTTATCCTCTTTTATATTTAACATTAATTCCTTTATGCTGAGAAATTCAATAAAAGTGCAGTCTTCTTCAAAAGAAGGCACTTTTCTTATAATACCTTGTTCTTCCCAGTATCCCCAAGCATCTTCTACAGCTTTAATACTTGTCCCGATAGTTCTCGCCATGGTATCATTGGAAATAAAGTTATTGGTTTGGCTGCAAGAAGATTTAAGCCCTAGAAGGTATATTTTTACATAATCTCCCGGAGCATTGGGCATATAGTGATTTATAAAAACATTTTCAATTAAAGTGTTGCCTAAATCCTCGTTGAAATGTTTAAGTCGAAAATAATTCAATAATATACCTCCTGAAAAGAAGTTCAATATGGTTGAAATTTTTTAGTTAAGTATATTATATTATAACATTGATAAAAATAATAATTAAATTAAAAAGAAGAATTAGGTGTAATTATGTATTATTAACTCATTTTCTTAACCTATTTTTGAGTATTAAGTTACAGTTTAGATATTCAAAATTTTATCACACATAACACTATTAGTTACTGCTCATACCTAACAATTTCTGATAATCAGATTACTATATTTGCTGCGATTGTTGAGTTTCAAGGCAAATAATATGGGAATAAAAAATTTTTATTGAATTAAAAACTAAAGTAGTATAAAATAGAATAAGCTTACCGAAGGGAGATGTATCGATGGAGGGAAGCAATAGTGAAAGCGGTTTGAGTAAACTCAAATCAAGAGCTAAAGGCTTTGGTTCCAAAACCCTTGATAGCTTAAAAAGACTTAAGTCCCGCATGGGAAATTTACATAACATAAATGGAAAACTATATATAAAGTGGCCCAAAATTAATTTTAAAGTTGTTAACAATAGGAGATTTATAGCAAGCATAGGTGTAATTGTTTTGCTTGTTATTATTCTTTTTTCACTTTTTGCTAAAAATTCTTATGCAGTTATTATAAATAATGAGGTAGTAGCCAAAGTTAAAAATAAGAAAATAGCAGCGGAGGCCATAAGCAGTATAAAGAGTCGGTTGGAAAAAGAATGTGACAGTGCAGTAGCTTTTAAATTTGAGCCCTCCTATGAAAAGGTGAGGACATCAAAGAAGGAACTATACGAAGGTAAAGATTTAGAAGACCAGCTGATAAAGCATATAGATTACAGTGTCAAATATTTTATTATTTATGCTGATGATAATGTAATTGCATGCTTTAAAACAAAAGAAGAAGCGGAAAGTGTTCTTGAGTTTGTGAAGGAAAATTATCTAAGAGGAATAAATGAAGAAAACCTAAAAGAAATTTCTTTTGATGAAAATATTGAGATAAAAGAAGATTTCGGCCAATTATCGGATTTGGCAAAGGCAGAGGAAGCTCAAAAACTTGTAATAACCGGTACCGATGAAATAAAAATACATAAGGTAGACTCCGGAGAAAGCTTTTGGAGTATATCAAGAAAATATAATATTAGCGTAGATGACTTAATAAAAGCCAATCCGGAAGCGAACCCGGAAAGAATACAAATAGGTCAGGAAATTAATCTTATAGTTCCTAAGCCATTAATCAGTGTTAAAACAATAGAAGAATCAAAATACATTGATAAGATAGATTTTGAACAGAAATTAGAATACAGCAATAGCTTATATAAAGACCAAACTTCAATCAGAGTCAAGGGTGAATACGGGGAAAAAGAAGTTATTGCAGATATTATAAAGGTTAACGGTATTGAAGTAAAAAGGGATATTCTAAGTGAAAAGGTAATAAAGAAGCCTAAAGAACAAATACTTGTTAAAGGTACTAAGGACCCTCCGCCTAAAAAGGGGACAGGAGTCTTTTCAACTCCCACAAGAGGAAGTCTGACATCCAGATTTGGTATGAGACGGGGCAGACATCATGACGGAATAGATATTGGCGCACCTATAGGGACTCCCGTTAATGCAGCGGATGGTGGAGTAGTGATTTTTGTGGGTACAAGCGGAAGTTATGGTAAGTTGATTAAAATTGATCACGGAGCAAATTTTGTGACTTATTACGGACACCTTAGCAGCTATAAAGTTAAGGTTGGCGATAAAGTATATAAAGGGCAAACCATAGGTGCGGTAGGAAATACCGGTAGGAGCACGGGACCCCATTTGCACTTTGAGATTAGGAAAAACGGTACGCCGGTCAATCCGTTAAATTACCTGTAGGAGGTACATAAATGGCAGTTATTGATTATAAATGCCTAGATTGCGGAGAAAAGTTTTTTGAAATAGTAAATGCTTCAGATAGAGATAAAGTAATATGTCCTAAATGTGAAAGCAAAAATATTAATCAAATCTTTGAAGGTAAATGTCTTGGAAGCACAAATAAAAGCTGCAGCGGTTCATGCAGTGGTTGCAGCGGGTGCTAAAAGATACCAATGAAGTTAATATAAAAATATTATATAATGTATCTGTATTTTACTTATAGACTCTATACTTTAAATAGAGCCTGATAGAAAGTGTGATTACAGATATGAAGAGAAAATCTTTAATAATAGTGCTTATAGTTTTAATAGCGCTATTTTTTGTGGTGCAAGTCTGGGGTACACCTTATAGTGCTGTACAGCTTACAGGGTATAAAGCCTTAAAGACAATAGCTTATTATAATAATATCAGAGTAAACAGGGATTGGGATCTCCAAGAAACTAATCATTTTATAATAAACAGTAAAGACATTGATTCAAATACTATTGAGAGCCTTGGGATATTATTTGAAAAATCCTATTATCTTGTAGGTGAAGAATTTGACTATTATCCGAATAAAAAAACTCCTGTAATCGTCTATAATACAATGAGTGATTTTTGGAATCATATTAAACCTTTGGCGGGTCAGGATATAATGGGACTATATTATATGGGTATAATTCATATTATTTCACCTGATGTCTTTGACATGGATTTAAATGAATATGAAAAAAACGGGCCTATACTTCATGAATACACTCATAAAGTTGTAGATGATATTACCGGCGGAAATATTGATTTATGGCTTACGGAGGGACTTGCCCTTTATCAAGAGTATATTAATTATGATGTTGAATGGGGTGAAGGCCTTGTCTTTGATAAAGAATATACTATGGAAGAATTAAGGGATAATTTTTTATTATTGGAACCTGTACAAGCTTATAAACAATCTTTTGAAAAAGTAAAAAATATTTATGAAACTGATAAAGACAAACTAATAAAATTATTAACTGAATTGGGAAAAGGGAAAAAGGCGAAAGATGTATTTTTGGATATTTATGAGGAGGATGTATTTAATCAATAGATAGGTGTATTCATTTTTGCATCCATGAAATACGTAAAAAGAAAATAGAATTAAGAACTTAATCCTAATTCTATTTTCCAGTATCCGGGGGGACACATTATTGATTTTATTTAGTATATTTATTTCTAATCTATATTATATTCTAAAATAATACTTATTTATATGCATAAAAAGTATTATTTTATTAGGAAAAAAGTCTTATACAATCATATTTTGTAAATATTTTTAAAGGTTAAATGATATAATTGTAGAATATATCTTATAAAACTGATGTCAAAACAAATTAGTATGATGAAATTTCGAAAAGGGGGATAAGTATGAGCAGCAGAATATTAGTTGTAGACGATGAAAGACCCATAGCCGATATAATAAAGTATAATTTGGAAAAGGAAGGCTATAAAGTATTTGTGGCTGAAGACGGAAAAAAGGCTATTGATGCTACATATGAATATAAACCCGAGTTGATTATTTTGGATATAATGCTTCCCGTAATGGATGGGTTTACCGTATGCAAAAAGCTTAGGGAAAATATTAGCACACCTATAATAATGTTGACTGCCAAAGAAGAAGAAGTAGATAAGGTATTAGGGTTGGAGTTAGGTGCTGATGATTATATGACTAAGCCTTTTAGCGTTAGGGAGTTATTAGCTAGGGTTAAAGCCAATATTAGAAGAGTTAATTTCCAAAACAGTGGTTTAAGCGGAACTGGACAGTTGATAAAATCAGGCAGCTTGATTATAGATTTGAATAAGTATGAAATAAGAAAAGAGGATAAGATTATAGAGCTTACACTTAGAGAGTTTGAACTTTTGAAGTACTTGGCTCTTCATGCGGAACAAGTCTTTTCCAGAGAGACTTTGCTGGAGGAAGTTTGGGGTTACGAATACTATGGAGATGTTAGAACTGTAGATGTTACAGTAAGGAGATTAAGAGAAAAGGTGGAAGACGACCCCAGCAATGCTAAATTTGTTTTAACAAAGAGAGGCGTAGGCTATTATTTCAGGAGGGTATAGTTGATGTTAAAAAGCATCCAATGGAAGCTGGTAATAATATATGTTCTCCTGGTTTGGCTTGCTATGTCAATAATCGGATTATACATAGCGCAAGCTGTGGAAAAAGATCAGATAAATAATTTGGTAAACAGCATCGTACCAAAAGGTAATTATTTGTCTTTTTTGCTTAAGGATAAGATGATTGGAGTCTATAATGTTCAAGACATTATAGACTATTGGTTTTTGGGGCAAGGGGATCAGATACACTCTGTCTATGTGTTTAATAAAAATGGAAGGTATATGGCACATAAAGGCGGAGATATCAGGGATCCCATTGAAGATGGTTTTATAATAGACAGAGCTTTAAAGGGAGAGGTAGTAAAGGATTATAATAGTGCTATTGATTTAAAGAAAAACTACAAAAGCATTGCTTTACCTATATTATCAAGTAATGATGAACTTTTAGGTGCTATTTATCTAAATGTTGATTTAACTCAAATAAATGAGTCTATAGTAAACATCAAGAACATATTGACAAGTGCTACTATATTGTCAATATGCATTACTATACTTTTAGGCAGCATTTTGGCCAGAACCATTACAGGGCCTATAAAAGAAGTAACCTCCCAAGCAGAAAAACTTGCAAAAGGTGATTTTGGTCATATTATTTCAGTTAAATCAAATGATGAGGTAGGACAACTCACAGAGATGTTCAACTATATGACTGCAAGGTTAAAAAGCACATTAGATGAGATGTATAATGAAAAGTCGAAGATTGAGACCATATTGACATATATGACGGATGGCATTGTCGCCGTGGATATGAGAGGTATGATTCTTCATGCAAACCCCGCTGCTTTTAAGGTTTTTAAGATAAAGGAACAGGAAATAGAAGGAAAGCATTTTAATGATATAATGGACATGTTAGGTTTAGACTTTAAACTTAATAGTTTGATTTTTAATGAAGAAGAAAAGGATAATATTATAAATATAAGCGATTCTATTATAAGAGTAAGCATAGCCCCTTTTAAGAATGAACGTTATGAGATAGCCGGCGCAATAATCGTTTTACAAGATGTTACAGAGCAAGAGAATCTGGATAGAATGAGAAAAGAATTTGTTGCAAATGTATCACACGAGTTAAAGACTCCTTTAACCACAATAAAAAGCTATGCAGAAACATTATATACCGGTGCCCTAGATGACAGGGATGCTGCAATGAGATTTATACATGTTATAGAAAGTGAATCTGATAGGATGACAAGATTGGTTAAAGATTTATTGATGTTATCAAGGCTTGACTACGATAGAGAAGAACTGAATATGAAAAAAATTGATATTATTAAAATTGTTAAAGATTGTATATATAAGATGGAAATTTCAGCAAAGTATAAGGAGCAGGCTATTTCCTTACATGTTACGAATACAATCCCCGCGATTGTAGGTGACAAGGACAGGATTGAACAAGTTATTATAAATATTATCAGTAATTCCATTGAATATACTCCCGAAAAGGGAAAAATAGATGTGAAGTTGGCTGAGGATAATGAATATATTTGTATTAAGGTAATAGATAATGGTATTGGGATACCGAAAGAGGATGCAAAAAGACTTTTTGAAAGATTCTACAGGGTGGACAAAGCTAGGTCTAGGATGCTGGGGGGTACGGGATTGGGTCTTTCTATAGCAAAGCAAATCATAGAAGCTCATAATGGCAGTATTAATCTTAAATCTTCTTATGGTGTAGGTACGGAAGTAACTATTAAACTACCCCTTTTTCAAGATGTAAATCTATCTTAATGGTTTTGTAACATAATTGTAATATTTATAATGTATAATTAAGTTAAAGATGTAACAGTTTATCGTTTTTTGGAGGGGAATCCGTTGGTGAACAATAAAAGCTTTATAAAAATTTTAATAATCGTCTTAGTATTATCTATGATAATTTTACCGTTGATATCGGCGGTTGTATCTGCCGATGATGATAATAAGGTTGTTTTTGAATTTTTAGAAGATACGGATGATATATTAGAGTCGAAAATTTTCTACAGCAAGGACATAACTATCACGGGACGCGCACCGGAGAATACGGAAATTAAAATAAATTTATATTGGTATAGGCCACCATTTAAAAAAAGTATTATATCAAGAGAAAAGGAACAAAATTTTGATTACAGCTCAGGGAAATGGATTTTTATTGATAACTTAGATGATTTGACGGATATAGTAGGCGCCTCTAAGATATTTGCGATACCTTTGAGAATAAATGTGGGTAAATATAAAATTGAAATACTTGCAATAAACGGTGATGATGAAAGAGTTAAAGAAATAGAAATTGAATACAACGATAAAAACCAAATTAACAAAGAATTTAGTACAAAAGTTTACAGGCATTTTGATTTGGACATAGAATAATTTAATTATCAAGGAATGGTAATATTGAAATTAGAAAAATTCAAAACGACTATTCTTATTTTTTTGGTGTTCATTAGTATAGTATTAACTACCCGAATATGGTTGGATATCTCCATTGAGGGTATTTTTATTATGCCTAAAAATAATGAAACTGGGAAAGAAAACATAAAGAAAGAGTATGATAGTATAACTCTTATAAAACCGGAAAAAATGATAATAAACAATAATGGTAAACATACCCTTCTATTTAATGATATGGAGAAAGGCACTATATATAGCAGAATCCTTGAAGAAGGAAGGACTTTCCTAATCAATCTTTTAAGTTCAAAAGAATCTTTTCCTTATGATATATTACCCATTGAGCAATTAAATAAAATAAGACAAGGGAGTAATGTTGAAATTATATTACCTTTTGCTTATGACTTTGAGATCTTATCAAGAATATTAGGGTTTGATAAAGTTGAATGGCTGGACATAAAAAATGTTGATTCTCTGATAATGTCTTTTGATAGTAATGTGCATTATATTTTAGATAAAAAGGAAGAAAAACTATATGTATTTGGCACTGTAGATTTAAGGAGCAATATGAAATTTATATTGGATATGATAGAAAAATTCGAAACTTATTCTTATATTTTTTTAAATGAAGTGGACTCGGAAAAGTATAGCGAAGATGTATTTATACCCGTTTACAGTTCTATTCACAAGCTTCCAAGGATCTCGGCGGCATCCGAAATAAAACATGAAGAGTTAAAGGATATGGCGGCAAACTTTTTTAATATAGAAGCGGATTCCCTAAGAAGTATTGTTGAACCTAATGGAACTGTAATATATTCAGATGGGTCGGGAAAAGGGATGAAAATCAGTAGAGACGGTCTTATTGAGTATGTTAGTTATACAAGTGGTATTTTCTTGAGGAAGGCCATTTTATCCATAAATGATTTAGTAGATATAGCTACGGAATTTATAGAAACTCATTTAGGTTTTCCTTATGATGCATATATATCATCAATAGAAAGAACGGATAATGACGGTTGTATTATAAAGTATAACTATAGATATGAAGGATTGACGATAATCTGCGATAGTCACGGATTAAAGGAACCTATGGAAATTGAGATAGCCGAGGGTAAGGTGAAAAAGTATAAGAGACTTGTCAGACATATTAAAGAAATGGGAGAGCTGAAGGATATAAAAAATCCTTTAAGTATCATTGACATATTATATAAAAGATTACATGATAAGAATATGAATCTGGACGAAATAAAGATTATGGATGCATATTTGGCTTATATGGAGTTTGCTTCAGAGAAGGACCCTTTTATGTTGCCGGTTTGGGTATTAGATGTTATTACAGATGAAGGAAATAGAGGAGAATATATAATGAATGCAGAAACAGGAGTGATACTATCGGAGCCTTATTAAATTTCACAAAACATTCAGGGAGTGTGTAATATGAATTGGTCTAAAGCTAAAACCATTTTAATAGTAGTTTTTCTATTAGCTGATATCTTTTTATTTCATGTATCATATTCGGGTAACTTAGGTAATAGCAGTGAAAAAGACAATGTTATACAGGTGCTTGAGTATCTAAAAAATCGAGATATTATTGTAAAGAGTTTGATACCGAATAAAGGAAACCCAAGCACTCAGATTTATGTCAAATATAAGATGCTTAATCCTGAAGAAGCGATAGAGAGTTTTTTTAATTCGGATACCAATGTTTTTATAAGAGAAGATGAAAATAAGATTACTGTGGAGAATAATCATATAGCCATAGAAATATTTAAAAATGGGGAAATAATATATTTGAATAAAAGCATAGATAATGCAGGAAACAGTAATCTTATTGAGTTGCAGGCAGAAAGAATAATTGATGATTTTTTAAAATCTATAAACATTGATCGTGACGATACTATCATAATTAATAAAGTTATAGAAGACAACAGCATCAATATAATGTATAATCAAGTCTATAAAAACCAATTTATTGACAAAACATTTCTGGATATGAAGGTTACAAATAATGGTGTTGCTTATATGAAAATGTTATGGTTTGAATCAATAGAAAATGGCAAAACTAAAAATGAAGTTATACCTCCTACTAAGGCTTTATTAAAGCTCGCGGAACTATATAAAGATATGGAAGGCACAATAACAGTGGAAGATATAAGTCAAGGGTATTATTTCAGCTCAAACATTGAACAGCCTTTCAGCATTAAATTCGTAAAAGAAGGAACGGCTATACCCGTATGGAGGATTAAAACAAACTTAGGGAAGATTTACATAAATGCATATAATGGTACAATTGAGGAAAAATTTTAAATAGTATAGAGCAACACTATGTGCTATAATAAAATAACTATGTTTTTTATGCAATAATGTAGAAAGGAGTATGGTATAAAGGCTTCTGATTTGTGCTTTGACTACTGAAGAGGCTTTTTTTATGAATATTATTATCAAAATTATATCTTAATGTTATAATGTAATTGTCTTAAAACCATGGATAAGGAGAAGAAACCGTTGGATAAATTAGTAATTGAAGGTGGGCATACATTAGAAGGAGAAATTTATGTTAGCGGTGCTAAAAATTCGGCTGTCGCAATTTTACCTGCAACATTATTAACTGAAGAAACCTGTACTATAAAGAATCTCCCAAATATAAAGGATGTTTATTATATTAATAATATTTTGCTCCAGCTAGGTGCCAAAGTTGAAGAAAGCGGATGTAAATTTATTATCAATTGTTTGGATGTAGATACATATGAAGTGGATTTTGAACTTTCAAAAAAGCTTAGAGCATCATATTATTTTGTTGGTGCTCTGCTAGGTCGTTTTAAAAAGGCAAGGGTTCCTTTTCCCGGTGGATGTGATATAGGAATAAGACCCATTGATCAGCATATCAAAGGTTTTGAAGCCTTAGGAGCAAAAATAAGTATTAAGCATGGAATTATTTGGGCGGAAGCAGATGAGCTGATAGGTGCTCCAATTTTTTTAGATGTAGTAAGTGTAGGAGCTACGATTAATATTATGTTGGCAGCATGTTTGGCAAAGGGTACTACGGTAATTGAAAATGCTGCGAAAGAGCCTTATATAGTAGATACTGCTAACTTTTTAAATGCAATGGGTGCTAATATAAAAGGTGCAGGCACTGATGAAATAAAAATCAAAGGTGTAAAGAGGCTGGGCGGATGCGAGCATTGCATAATCCCAGACCAAATGGAGGCAGGGACCTTTATGATTGCAGCAGCAGCATCTAAAGGAAACGTTTTGGTTAAGAATGTAATACCTACTCATTTAGACTCAATCAGTGCAAAGATGAGAGAAATGGGTATTAAAGTTATAGAGAATGGTGATTCTTTACAAGTAATATCGAATGGAAGACCAAGGGCTGCCAATATAAAAACTATGCCTTATCCCGGATTTCCGACAGATTTGCAGCAACCCATGAGTGTATTGCTTTCTATTGCAGAAGGTACAGCCATAATAACCGAAAGTATCTATGACGGTAGATTTAAGCATGTAGATGAGCTAAAGAGGATGGGCGCTAAAATAAATGTAGAAGGCAGAGTTGCAATAATTGAAGGGATTAAAAAACTTTCCGGTGCTCCGGTGTGTGCTACCGATTTGAGAGCGGGTGCCGCAATGGTGATAGCAGGACTCACGGCAGAAGGAGAAACGGTTATTAATAATTTAACTCATATCGAAAGAGGCTATGAAAAGTTGGAAGAAAAGCTGCTCCAAATAGGAGCCAAATTAAAAAGAATTCCCTGACATAAAAGATTAAAACTTGGCGTAGACCGTAAGCAGGCCTAACGCCTTTTCAATTTTTATTGCTTTATTTAAATTTTTGGAGGTAAAGGATGTCTATAAAGTTATGCACTTTAGCAAGTGGGAGCAGCGGTAATTGTACTTTTATAATTAATAATGATACAGGCTTGTTGGTTGATGCCGGCATATCTTATAAATCAATTTTCCAAAGTCTTAAAAGTATAGATATTTGTACGAGTAAAATAAAGGCTCTTTTGATAACTCACGAACATTCAGATCATATAAGATGTGCAGGAGTTGTTTCCAGAAAGCTTAACATACCTATTTATGCTAATGAAAAGACATGGGATGCTATATATTCGTCTTTGGGTAAGGTCAGCTTGGAAAATATAAAAATTTTTGAAACCGGAACGGAATTTGAGATAGAAGATATAAAAATTAAGTCTTTTAACATACCTCATGATGCTATTGAACCGGTGGGATTTGCATTTCAAATGGAGAGTATAAAAATCGGTTTGGCTACGGATTTAGGGGAGTTTACTCAAGAAGCTGAAGAAAGTTTGAAAGGTTCGGATTTTGTTTTACTGGAATCTAACCATGATATAGAAATGTTGAAAGCGGGAAGATATCCTTATTTTTTAAAAAGAAGAATATTAAGTGAGTATGGTCATTTGTCAAATATGGCAGCGGGACATGCAGCCTGTGAACTCGTTAATTCGGGTATCAGTACAATCATGTTGGGACATTTAAGTAAGGAGAATAATTTTCCGGAGTTGGCATATGAGACTGTAAAAGGTATAATGAAAGAAAAAGAGATAAAAATAGGCTGGGATGTGGATTTAAATCTAGCTCCTCGAAACAATGCCAGCAGACTTTTCATATGGGATTAGTAGTGTCTGACGATTCTTTCAGCTTGTTAGATATCGAATGAGATTAGTAGGGAGACGGCTCTTTCAGCCCGTTAATAAATGTTAAATAAAAAAGAGGAGGTGCCTCATGGATCAATACAATGAACCAAGAAGAAGAAAAAGAGGCAACGGTTTGGCTTACTTTTCCATGGGACTTATCGGCGCTATTATTGGTGGCTTTATAATGGCAGTCATTGCTCCTACTTATATTTATGATAAAACTGTACCTATTCCCCAAGTTGGAAGCGGTATCCCGGGGCAACATATTACTATACAGCCTATTGATGAAGTATCGGTTGCAGCGGCAGTTGCAAAGAAGGTTATGCCTTCGGTGGTTGGGATAAGTACTATTTCCATTCAAAGGGATTTGTTCTTTGGGTCCCGATATACGGAAGGCGTGGGCTCCGGTGTAATAGTTGACCCGAGGGGGTATATTGTTACTAATTCTCATGTTGTCGGTACCAGTAGGAAGAAGCTTACAATCTATCTGATTGATGGTAGAGAATTAGAAGGTACTGTATTGTGGCAAGATGCCGGATTGGATTTGGCAGTAGTAAAAATAGATGCCACAGATTTACCTATTGCTGAACTGGGAGATTCAGAAAAAATTGAAGTAGGAGAAATAGCAATCGCTATAGGCAATCCTTTAGGCTTGCGTTTTGAAAGGACTGTTACTCAGGGGATTATTTCCGGTCTCAATAGAAGCATCATGGTAGATCAAGGCATAATGGAAGACCTTATACAGACTGATGCGGCAATCAATCCGGGCAATAGCGGCGGGCCTTTGATTAATAATAAGGGTGTTGTTATCGGTATAAACACGGTGAAGGTTACGGCAGAAGGTTTGGGTTTTGCAATACCCATAAATATTATTAAACCCGTTATTAAACATTATGTAGAGGATGGTGTATTTAATCCTCCCTACTTAGGGATATACACTTTGGACAGGGAGGTCATCGGTTTTTATGAGACGGATATAGTTATAAAATCCGGATTATATATAAACGAGATTGTTAAAGGCTCTTCTGCAGACAAGGTAGGACTTAAAGAAGGGGATATCATTACCCATATAGATGATATTGAGGTAAATACAATGTTGAAACTAAGGTCTGTTTTATACTATAAAAAGCCGGGGGAAAGCGTAAAGATAAGATATTTAAGAAAAGGTACCAAGTACGAGGTAGAAGCGGTGCTTCAGGGACAATAAATCATTTTATATATTTTTTATTTGCCAATCTATAGGCTCCTTACCCAGTGATATGAGTAAATCATTAGTTTTGGAAAATGGTTTGCTTCCAAAGAAACCTCTGTGTGCAGAAAGAGGGCTGGGATGAGGCGCTTTTATTGTATAATGATTTTTATTATTTATAATATTCATTTTTGATTGGGCATTATTTCCCCATAATATAAATACAATGGGGTTTTCTTTTTCATTAAGCAGTTCGATTATTCTATCGGTGAAGTTTTCCCATCCAATATTTCTATGGGAATTTGCTTGTCCCGCTCTAACTGTCAGTGCAGCATTAAGGAGCAATACTCCTTGTTCCGCCCATTTTTTTAAAAAGCCGTTATTAGGCATATAACAACCAAGGTCATTATTTAATTCTTTAAATATGTTAACAAGAGACGGGGGAGCAGGTACTCCGGGTTTAACCGAGAAGCTCAAACCGTGGGCTTGACCATGTCCGTGATACGGGTCTTGTCCCAAAATGACTGCTTTTACTTTGTTATATGGTGTAAAGTGTAAGGCATTGAATATATCATACATATCCGGATATATAGTTTTTGTTCTATATTCCTTCACGAGAAATTTCCTTAGCTTTATGTAATACTCTTTTTCAAATTCTTCTTCCAGCAAATCCTGCCAATCATCCTTCAGTATTTTCATATAATCACCTGTTTAAATTATAACATATGTTAATATCG
>CAYXUX010000019.1:14515-21697 GCA_964468275.1 uncultured Clostridiaceae bacterium | reverse complement strand
GGATAAACAGCACCAAAGAAGCAATCATCGTTTATGAAGAATAAGCTAATTTCCGATAATAGGAGAGTTTATTGTAAGGGCCGACGATTCTGTCGGCCCGTATTTGCTTTAAGTTTAATAATATCGAATAATATAGGTTTTAGGAGGTCTCCTATTGAATACTGAAAAATCGGATATAAGACATGAAACCGAAAACATTGGGAATGCAGAGGTAGAAAAAGCAACTATCAATAAAAATAAAAACATTACAGTAGATAAATCAGGTAATTATAATTGGATGTATGAATTTTCCTTACGCAGAAATCCGATGATATTTATAACATGCTTTAAAGTATGCTTAATAGGAACTCTGGCACCTGCTATTTTAATGTTTTTTTTAACAATAGGAGAAGGCATGGCCGAAGCCGTTAAAATTCTTGGTATGATTATAGGTTATGGAGTATTGTTAATGATAGTACTTCTTTTGCTTGCATATTTTTTAATCGCCTTTATTTATAAAGGCAAGTATTTTGTATTATTCAAAATGAATGATAAAGGAATAGACCATATACAACTAGACAAACAATTTAAAAAAGCACAAGCTTTGGAGTATTTTTCAATATTACTTGGGGGAGCAATTAAAAATCCCACATTGGTAGGCTCAAATTTACTAGCAGCAACTAGGAATAATCTATACACAGAATTTAAAAAAGTAAAATCAATAAAACTTGTAAAAAGATTTAACACTATTTACATAAATGAAATGTTAAAGAAAAATCAAATATATGTGGAAAAAGAAGATTTTGAATTAGTAAAAAACTACATTTTAGAAAAATGTCCGGATACTATAAAAATAACCGGTAAATAAGGCTTAAAACTATCCCATTGAAGTGCTATAAGTAGCTATAACATTTACTTTATCACTTAAAGGACACATGAAGATTAAAACAATATCACTGTTCAAGCCACTGATAAAGTTGCTTTTTTGTCATCTTGAATACTTGTGAAGGCTCTTAACGCATAATAAAAATAAAATTCTTCAGCGCTATACTTATTTCAGAATGATAGATAGAGAAAGTGTTCAGAATGAAGTTTTGCAAGCTCCCCCAGTGCTATGTAGATATAGTGAGTAAACACTAGATTCTATGATTTTTTAAACTTCATATAACTTAGCAATAGTAGCAAATATAATAAGCTGCTTATCTGAAATAGTTAAGGTATGAATAATAGTAACAAGGAAACTAATTCGCTTATACAGATCAATATTAAGTTGAATTTCAAGTGCAATAAGCATATAATAAAATCAACAAAGGAGCTGATGTTATGCCTATAATAAAACCTATATCAGATTTACTAAGTTACAATGAAGTTTTAAAAGATGTAAATATAGACGAACCGGTTTTTTTGACCAAGAATGGAAGAGGCAAGTATGTGATTTTAGATATAAAAGAATATCAAAAAAGTCGTGCAACTATAAAGCTTTTATCAAAATTAATAGAAGCTGAAGAAGCTATTAAAACCGGTGATGAATGGTTAACTGAAGAACAGGTGAAAAATAGTTTGGGAGTATAATTTTATGCATAGACTTAGAATAAATCCTTTAGCAAAAAAAGATTTGACTGATATTAAAGACTATATAACTAATGAACTTAAAAACCCTGCTGCAGCTAAAGAAACCGTTTCAAAAATCCTAAAAAGCATCGGGAACTTGAAGGAATCTCCAATGTTGGGGATGAAGTTATCGGAAAAAATTAATGTTATTTCGGATTATAGATATATGGTATCAGGAAAATATATAATATTCTATAAAGCAGATGAAATATATGTATCCATCTTTCGTGTATTATACTCTAAAAGGGAATATATTAGAATTTTATTTGAAGAATAATAGTAAATGTATGGTAGAAATTGATAAAATACTTAAATATTTGATTATATTTTCAATCGAATATTTAAGTATTTTATATTATGTAGTATAAATTTGAAATCAAAGTCATATTTTGTCTCAGTATTATGTTATAATTTAGGTGGCAACTAAAAAAACGGGCGGTGACAATAATTGCATAGCGATTTAACCTTTTTTACAAATGAACCCGAGAGAAGCTTATATGATAGATTTAATAAAATATTAGAATCTAATACACAGTTTTATGATATGATAGTGGGATATTTTAGAACAAGTGGATTTTATTTAATGTATCCTGCCATGGAAAATGTTGATAAAATAAGAATTTTGGTGGGTTTAAATGTAGATAAAAAAACTGTTGAATTAATACAAAAAGCTGATAATGAACACAATTTATTTGAATTATCACATAAAGAAGTGAAAAAGGAATTTACAAATAGTGTAACGGATGAAATGGATAATAGCGAAGATAGTTATAATGTGGAAAAGGGAATAAAAACATTTATAAAGTGGGTACAAACAGGAAAAATGGAAATGAGGATATATCCTGAAGCACCAATACATGCGAAGGTTTATATCATGAGGAAAGATTTAACAAAGGCTGATTATTACGGAACAGTCATTACCGGTTCAAGTAATTTTTCAAAATCCGGATAAATTATTTTCTAATGAGCTTGAAAAAGGCAGAGATGCTGACGGGATATTGGATATATTTGATAGATTTAATTTCACAATGAATGAGGACGAGCCACTTGAGAAAGAGGTTGCTGTTGACCCAGAGATGTTAGGTAAAATATTTGAAAATTTATTGGAGCCAGGCGATAGAAAATCAAAAGGGGCATTTTATACCCCAAGAGAAATAGTACATTATATGTGTCAGGAAAGCCTTATAAATTACTTAGTTAAAGTAGTAATTCAATCAGAAATTTAATAATGAAACTATTAAAAGAATACGGTTTTAGTACAAATGATTATATAATTTATTTAAGGGCTGACTATACAGATTTAAACAGAGCAATAAAGGAATCTTAATTTAGTTATTAAAAATAAATAGGTTCCTTGCTGCTAGTTTTGTATTATACAAGCAGCAAGGAGTATAAGTAGAATTGTTATAATGTTATCATTTCAGCGATTTTGAGCTTTTTCAGCTGCCTCGGCTTCTGCTTTAGTTCTATGGATAGTACCGCGGGGATGTTCGGGGGGTGCATAAATGGAATAAAGCTTAATAGGTCTGCGTCCTGTATTAATAATATTATGCCACTTTCCTGCGGGAATAAGGACTACGTCATCCTCTTTAATATTCCTTTGAAAATCCAGTCTATCCTTTCTATCACCCATCCGCACCTGTCCTTGACCTTCTTCAATGCGAATGAATTGATCTGTATTTGGATGGACCTCAAGCCCAACATCTTCACCCGGATTAATGCTCATTAAAGTAAGCTGTAAATGTTTACCCGTCCATAATGCAGTTCGAAAATTACTATTGCGCTCAGTTGCGTCTTCAATATTAACAACAAAAGGCTCTTGGCCATAATCCGTTAATCTCATATCATATTCAGCTTCTACGGGATATATAAAATCGGGATTCGGGAATTGATATTCACTTAAGAAGTCTTGATGTGACATGGTCGGAGCCATATAGTAGGGACATGAGGTAACATAATTTTCACAGCTTTCCATATATGGACATTTAAACTTATGATTTTGATACATTTTGATTACTCCTTTAATAGATTTATAGTATTATCATATGCTTGTAGCTTTTAATGGTGAAGGAAATTCTTGCTGTATAAGTATATAAAGGATATAATGGAATTGACAAATAAAAACATTTAGACTATATGATTTATAAAATTTATATATTAGGAAAGGGGTAATGAGAATGTTAGCTAGATAAAAGCCCTGCAGAAGCTTTACACTACTGCAGGGCTCTTTGTTTTAAAATATATCGTCCATATTATAGAATCCCGGCTTTGCATTGATAATAAAGCGTGTAGCCTTGATAGCACCTTGAGCAAAGATATTTTTAGACAAAGCCTCATGTTTTATTTCAATTACTTCATCCAAACCGGCAAAGATAACCGTATGTTCCCCCGGAATAGTGCCACCTCGTATAGCATGAATGCCTATTTCTTTTTCATGTCTTTTGGCATTCCCGCCTTCCCGGCCGAATATATATTCTTTTTTATTATCCAATGCTTTATTAATAACATTAGCCAGTAGATAAGCGGTTCCACTGGGAGCATCAACTTTCTTATTATGGTGCTTTTCAATGATTTCAATATCAAAGTTGTCACCCAAGAAGCGGCTTATTTCTTTTAAAACCATTGAAATCGCATTGATTCCCAAAGACATATTTGAAGAATGAAGAATAGGCAGATTTTTAGATGTTTCTAATAATAGATTAAATTGCTCTTCAGAAAATCCCGTTGTAGCAATTACCAAAGGCACTTTTTTATCCGATGAATATTCAAGTATTTTTTCCAAATTGGATGGATGAGAAAAATCTATTATGACATCGACCTCTCCTTTATATTCATAAGGATTACTATACACCGGATAAATGTTTTCTATTTTATCAATTGTTCTGTCTATACCGGCTACAATCTCTATATCACTTTCATTGGCTATCTGATTACTTAGTACCTGCCCCATTTTTCCATTGGAACCGTAAACAATAACTTTAATCATATTTGCCTCCTATAGGTTAAATCCCATGACCTGTAAGTCGTTTATTAATATTTCCCTATTTTTATCTTCCATATCGACAAGGGGAAGTCTAAGCTCCCCGGCTTCCATGCCAATTAGATTCATAGCTGTTTTAACCGGTATAGGATTTGTTTCAATAAACAAAGATTTAATTAAATTTACCATGCCCAGCTGCAGTTTTCTAGATTCTTCGACTCTTCCTTCCAAGAAACAGTGCACCATATCGTGAGTCTCTTTGGGCATGATATTTGCGATGACGGATATGACTCCGCAGCCTCCAAGGGAAAGTATAGGCACTACCTGATCGTCATTTCCGGAATAGATATAAAAGTCATCGGGGCAAAGCCTTGCAATTTCCGCAATCTGACTTATATCCCCGCTGGCTTCTTTAACTCCTCGAATATTAGGATGCTTTGCCAGTTCTGCAACTGTTTTGGGAAGCAGATTTAACCCTGTTCTTCCCGGGACATTGTACATTATGATGGGTATGCTAACCTCATCCGCAATGGCAATAAAGTGCTGAATCAAGCCCTTTTGTGTAGTTTTATTATAATAGGGTGTTACTATTAAAAGCCCGTCCGCTTTGACACTTTCAGCATATTTACTTATTTCAATTACATCAGCAGTATTATTACTGCCTGTGCCTGCAATTACAGGAATCCTGCCTCCAACTTTTTCAACGGTAAATCTTATTGCTTCCTTCTTTTCATCATTTGACATAGTAGAAGCTTCACCGGTTGTGCCGCATATGATTATGGCATCTGTACTATTCTCTATATGCCATTCGATCAGTTCTTCAATTCTATTATAGTTAACTTTGTTATCAGTAAAAGGTGTGACAAGAGCAACACCTGATCCTCTGAATAACGTCATTTAAATCACTCCTTAATTTTTAAATTATAGGTTAAAAGCCTCACAAATAGCATTTATTGCTTTTTGTTTATCCGCCGTATTAATTGTATAGGATATGCTTATCTCAGAGGTAGTTACCTGTTTAAAGCTGATATTGTTTTCTGCAAATAGTTTAAATACTTTAGAAGCAACCCCTGTTTCATTTCTCATTCCTATACCTACTACAGACAGCTTTGTAATATCAGAATCCTTTTGTATTTTTATATCATGTATATTTATAATCAGTTCATTAATAACATCATCTACAATATATTCATCCTCTTTAGGTGTTGTAAAAGAAATGTCCACATAGCCGCCGTTAGGTGATGCTTGGCTAATCATATCCACATTTACATCACGGCTTGCTAATCTGCTGAAAATTTCAGAAACATTGTCAGGTGAATAAAAGAGTCGATTGATAGTAACCATCAGTACATTATCATTGACACTCAGTCCGGTTATAACTTTTTGTTCCATTTCTCTGTTGTACTCCTTAATATATGTTCCAATATTGTTTTTATGACTTGAACCGATATAAACCGGTACTTTATATTTAAAGCCGATCTCTACGGATCTCGGTTCCATTATCTTAACTCCTAGACTGGCCATCTCCATCATTTCTTCGTAGCAAATATAATCAAGTTTTTTGGCTTTAGGATATAGCTTAGGGTCTATGCCGTATATTCCGTCTACATCCGTATATATTTCACAGGGACATTGCAGCTTTGCGGCTAATGCTAATGCAGTGGTATCAGAGCCGCCTCTGCCGAGGGTAGTTATATCACCTTTATCGTTAATCCCCTGAAAACCGGCGACCACAACAATTATCCCTTTTCTTAAATATCCTTTTATTCTATTTATATCAATTTCAATAATCTTATTTTTCGTGTGTATTCCCTCTGTTTTTATTCCCGCTTGAAAACCTGTTAATGAAACGGATTTATAGCCTTTTTCTTGTAATACTATGGATAATAACGATATTGAGACTTGTTCTCCTGTTGCCATAAGCATATCCAACTCTCTTTTGCTGGGTTTTGAAGAAACGGATTTGGCCATTTCTATGAGTTGGTTTGTAGTTTTACCCATGGCGGAAACAACAATTACAACACTATAGCCTGCTTGCTTTTTTTCAATTATTGAATCAGCCACTTTTTGAACTTTTTCGATAGTTTCAATAGATGTACCACCATATTTTTGTACTAATATTTTCATATTGCAAATATCAAGAAGTTCCACCGCCATTGCTATCACCACTTTCTATATAAAATAAAACAGCCATGAGCAAAAAGAACTCACGACTGTAAAACAAGCCTCTTTTCGCCCCAATGTGTTAAGTGCTCCATTAGAAATCGGGCAGTTCTCCAATGACAGTACTGCATCTATTAAATGCAGTCCCAATATAGGAAGACCTATATTTCGGCGATTGTTCCTTTCCTACAAATTTATCCATAGTACTCTTAACAAATCGCAGCCTCTTAAGCACATCGCTATTTTTTATAAAATTAGTATTTACTCTATCATAGAAAGTTTTGATTGTCAACACATTTTTTGCAACTCAGAGGGACGGTTCTCATTTGTTGGAAAGTCAAAGGACTATTCAAAATCACTGAAAAAGTTACTTTATTGTCGTTCTGAGTGTTATCGAAGAATCTTAATGCGTTGGGAAAACAAGATTCCTCACTGCGTTCGGAATGACA
>CAYXUX010000019.1:0-14415 GCA_964468275.1 uncultured Clostridiaceae bacterium | reverse complement strand
CGAAGAATCTTAATGCGTTGGGAAAACAAGATTCCTCACTGCGTTCGGAATGACAGTTTCAAGAATGTCATCCTAGGTGCTATCAATAGTTATATAAAAAAAACAATATTACAGCAAGTTTGTGCAAACATCCTCAAAAGTCCTTCGGGTTAAATATTTCAATGGTATATCCATTATAGTCTTTGCTCCTATTATGCCTTCTTTATTTAGTCTATGCACTGCCCTTGCATAGGTTACAAGGACATTGGCTGTAAATTCCGCATTGCTGTTAAGTTTTAGAGAAAATTCTGCTATATGGTTATTTATAAGTTCCTTACCGGTTTTTCCGCTTCTTATTACAAATCCCCCATGAAGCATCTTTGAATGATTCTTTATTAATTCTTCTTCGGCAATAAATATTACATCAGTATCATAATCCTCAAAATAATTCGGCATAGATTTAATATTTTCACTAATCATGCATTTGTCGGCGTTTTCTTCGGTTACTACATAGCATATTCTCTTATGTTTCTCTCTAACGGTTAAGTCAGGATTTTCACCGTTTCTGACTCTTTTCATAGAATCCTCAACAGGCAATGTATATTGAACAGCATTTTTAACTCCCGGTACTTTTCTAACTGCGTCTGAATGTCCTTGACTTATTCCCGGACCCCAAAAAGTATATGTTGTTCCTCGAGGCAGGATAGATTCCATTAATATTCTATTGATTGAAAATAATCCGGGATCCCAACCGGCACAAATAGCACTGGTTTTCCTGCTTCCCTTGGAAGCAACATCCATGGACTTGAAGTATCCAAATATTTTTTTATGGTTATCATATCCGTCTACAGTATTAAACAAAGAGGCAAACAAAGGGCCTTGTAATGGGATATCAGAAGAGGACCCGCCGCATAAAATCATCACGTCAATATCATCAACAAATTCTTTTGCAGAATTATTGTTTAATACTGTTAATTCTTCATTATAAATGTTTATCGAATCAATAGGCCTTCTGGAAAAAACAGCTACGAGCTCCATATCGTCATTTTGTTCAATGGCGGATATTACACCTTTGCCTAAATTTCCATATCCAACAATTCCTATTCTTATTTTTCCATTCATTTTTATACCTCCGATTACTTTAAATATTGAACTTTGTATTGATTTTAATACTTCTTATTTATAATCTTTATGATTCAATTTATATAGACTCATTATAAACTACTTTATATATTTTGAAAGTTAAAGTTTGTCAAATATTCAGCTAAGAATAGACAAAAAAAGACTTATTTTTATTTTTATTTTATGCTATAATTTTCTTTACATACTAATTTAGAAACATTATCAAAAGATACACATTAAAATTAAGGAGATTTAAACGGTTATCATAGATAATGTTTGAATTATAAGGAGGGAAAGAAAATGAAGGAAACGGATCTATTAATAATCGGTGGGAGTGCAGGCGGTATTTTATCTGCTCAGATGGCACGAAAAGCCTATGGAGATATTGATATTACCCTTATAAGGGAAACCAAAACCGTTATGGTTCCTTGCGGCATACCTTATATCTTTGGTACTTTGCGTGACATTAAAAAGAATAGAATCCCCGACACAGGGTTACATGATGCAAACATTAATTTGTTGATTGATAGTGCAGTGGAAATAGACAGGGAGAATAAGACAGTAACTACAAAAGAGAATGGTGTTATAAGCTATAAGAAGCTGATAATTGCAACAGGGTCTTTGCCTATTATTCCTACATTTATTCCCGGATATGACCTTGGCAATGTATTTACCATATTAAAAGATGAAAATTACTTAAACGAAATATTTGAAAAACTGGACATAGTACAAAACGTTGTTGTAATCGGCGGAGGTTTTATAGGTGTTGAATTTGCCGAACAAGTAAGGACACTTGGGAAAAATGTTACACTGGTAGAAATGGCAGATGCATGTTTATGGCAGGCATTTGACAAAAAATATACAGATGAACTGGAGTCACTTTTAAAAGAAAAAGGCATAAAGGTTATGACTAAGACTAAGGTTAGAAGGATTTTGGGAGAAAAATCTGTTGAAGGAATAGAAATGGATGGAGGACAGACTATCCCGGCAGACATGGTGATCTTAGGCTTGGGGACTAGGCCAAATGGTACTCTTGGCAAGAATTGCGGTTTGGAAATTAACACAAAAGGAGCTATAGTTGTAGACCAATATATGAGAACCAGTGATCCTGATATTTTTGCCGTTGGGGACTGTGCGGAAAAGAAATGTTTCTTTACCGGGAAGGATGCGCCTATACTATTAGCATCCACTGCTGCGATGGAGGCAAAAATAGCGGGCAGTAATGCTTTCCAATTAAGGCTGCTTAGGGCAAATAAAGGAACTATCAGTACTTTTTCAACAAAAATATTTGGCAGGACCTTTGCCGCAGCGGGTCTGACCGAGGCAAGGGCAAGACAAGAAGGATATTGTATTATGGTGGGTGAATTTAATACTATGGATCGTCATCCCGGTACTTTGCCCGACGCACAAAAGATTAGTATAAAAATGATATTTTCTAAATGCTCGGGGATCATTTTAGGAGCTCAAGTATCCGGCGGGAACACAGTTACAGAGATAATAAATATATTAAGTTTGGCTATTACCAAAGATATTACAGCAACTGAATTAAATACTTTCCAAACGGCAACACATCCTTTGGTTTCACCATCGCCCATTGCATATCCTATAAATGCAGCTGCTATGAATGCAATAGCTACCAATTGCAACCACCTCAACGAAGGACTTACTATCTAAATTAAAGGACCTATGGTTGGAATACACTTCCGTACCATAGGTCTTTTTATATTGAATTTAAAACTTTTGCTATGATAGAATTAATAGTATAGTTAGGACTTTAAACAGGGGGTAGGAAATAGTGCAAGTATCACGTTGGAGAGCCCTGTCTTTTATTTATGTATTTCTTTTTGTACAATTAAAAACTTGATCATTTTGATAATAAAAGAAAATCAATTTATGTAAGGGGGTTAGTTATGTATCTAAAAAGTTTTGAAGATATAATCAATGGTCTAAAGAAGGAACAAAGTCTAAAAAAAGTGGCTGTTGTTAGTGCAGAGGATACCGAATCCGTAGAAGCTGCAATTAATGCGGTAAAAGACAGAATCCTTGAACCGATTTTTATTGGAAAGAAATTAATGATAGAGGAAATTCTAATCGAATTAGGAGCAGAAAAAGACGAATATGAGATTTATAATGCCGATACCGTGGAAGAGTCAGCTGCTACAGGTGTTAAACTGGTTAACGACGGAAAAGCGGATTTTCTAATGAAAGGAAAGCTGGAAACAGGTCAGTTGCTTAAAGCCGTAGTTGATAAAAATAACGGACTTGGTATTGGCGGGATAATGTCCCACGTCGCTTTTAAGTCATTATCAAGCTATCATAAGCTATTGATAATAACCGATGGCGGTATGAATTTATATCCTAATCTGGAACAAAAAAAAGCTATCGTTGAAAACGCCGTTAAGGCATTAAGAGATTTAGGATATGACAAACCCAAGGTAGGTATATTGGCTGCTGTCGAAAAGGTCAATCCTAAAATGCCTGAAACGGTAGAAGCCGCACAACTAAAGGAGATGAACAGAAAAGGCGAGATTAAAAACTGTATGGTCGAGGGACCTATATCTTTAGATTTAGCAATATGTAAAGAAAGAGCCGTGGCAAAAAATTATACTAGTGAAGTTGCCGGAGATGCTGATATCCTAGTGGCACCAAATATTACTACAGGTAATATACTGGGTAAATGTCTGGTAGAGATGGCCGGTGCCAAAATGGCCGGTTTAGTTTTAGGTGCAAAAGCACCTATTGTTGTCACATCAAGGGGCTCATCAATGGAAGAAAAGTATTATTCCTTGGCATTTGCAGCAGCTATTGCGAAAAATGTTTAAAATTAAAATAGAAAAAGGGGAATTCACATGATCGCTAGGTTGCGGTTCCTGGGGCGGCAACAGCATATCGGAGAACCTTACCTATGAGCATTTGCTTAATATGGCAACGATAGCTTATCCAAGAAAAGATGAACCTCCGACGGACGAGGAAATCTGGGCGGAATAAGGAAAAATCTTTCCATCGAAATATAAGGCTCTTAGAAGACTCTTCGCTGTCGCTCAGAGTGACAGTGGGGGGAAGGTCAGAGTGACCCTAACACTGTCATTCTGAGGCTTTAGCCGAAGAATCTTGTAAGGTATGGGCGGTCTGTGACCGTCTGCGACAGCCTATGCATGTCATCTTAGGCGATAACGTGGAATTTTGAAGGTAGGGGCGGTCTGTGACCGCCTGCGACAGCCTATACATGTCATCTTAGGCGGTGGCGTGGAATCTTGTAAGGTAGGGGCGGTCTGTGACCGTCCGCATGATTCTTTCTAAACTACAATAACACAAATCAGATAGAAGGAGATAACAAATGAAGAAAAGGGCACTTATTATCGGAACATTTTTAATGTTGTTTCTAGGTTTAATCTATGCTTGGTCGCTGTTTGCAGCACCTTTGGAAGAAGCTTTCAATTGGTCAAGAAGTCAAACATCAATAACTTTTTCCATAAGCATGACAATGTTTTGTCTTGGTTCAATTATTTCCGGGATAATATTAAAAAAATACTCCCCCGGCAGTATTATTTTGTTTTCCGCGCTGCTTTTTTTAATAGGATTTTATACAGCCTCTAAGATTATCAATATACCGGGCTTATATATATCCTATGGATGCTTATGCGGATTAGGTGTCGGCCTCAGCTACAACGCAATATTATCAACAGTTCCTAAATGGTTTCCTGATAGGACAGGTTTTGCTACGGGAACCCTTTTGATGGGGATGGGATTGGGGAGCCTAATACTAGGTATTATAGTAAATAAAGCCATAGACTTATTAAAATGGCATAGAGCTTTTAAAATATTGTCAATAGTTTTTTTTGCGGTATTTCTTATCGGGTCATTTCTTATTAAAAAACCTGAAGCAGAAAGTAAGCCCGTAAAAATACGGAAAGATATAAAAGATTATACTTTATCCGAAATGCTGAAAACAAAAGATTTTTGGATGTTATTTATTTGGTCAGTTATTGCCTCATCAATAGGATTAGGTATTGTCTCTAATGCAGGTTACATGGCCATAGAATTTGGCGTAACAACCGGCTCATTGGCACTCATAGTAGGTATGGTTTCCGTTGGTAACGGTGTAGGACGGTTACTTTTTGGCGCCATTGCCGATAGAGTTGGCGGGAGTAAAGCAATGACAATAAGCAATATGGTTTTCATTATAGGCTTATTGCTGGCAATACTTGCAAATAAAACAAATATACCGATTTTTATCGTTATAGGGTTTATTATGGGCGGCATAGGGTACGGTTCTTCACCTACATTATCGGCAGCTCTTACCAAAGAAAAATTTGGCGAGAAGCATTATCCTTTAAACCTAAGTGCGATAGTGACGGCTTTGATACCTGCATCTCTAATCGGACCTACAATATCCGCCGGTGTATATCAGCAAACCGGACAATACCGTAATGTCTATTTTATAATGATTGGAATGGCAATGCTGGCTTTTTTGCCTGTAAAGATTTATAAAGACAAGAGCTAGATATCTTTGTATTCTTCAATTATTTTTACAAATTTATCGTAATTATCCAGAAAGATTTGAGTCATTACCGGATCGAATTGCTGTCCTTTTTCTTCCTCAAAAAGCTTCTTGATTCTGTCATGATCCCATGCAGGTTTATAAACCCTGGGACTGGCTAAAGCATCAAATACGTCTGCAATAGCACTTATTCTGCCATAAGGATGAATTTCTTCGCCCTTCAGGCCGTTGGGATATCCCTTGCCGTTCCATTTCTCATGGTGCTGTTCGGCAATTATGGCTGACGATTTTATTATAATTCTTTCAGAATTCTTTAATAGTTTGTGGCCTATGCCTGTATGACTTTGCATATGTTTGTATTCCTCATCCGTCAGCTTACCCGGTTTTTTTAATATACTGTCCGGAATAGCAACTTTACCAATATCATGCATCGGTGAAGCCATTTTAATCAGCTCCGCCTCTTCCTCATCCATTCCGTAAAGCTTCGCCAATAAAGCGGAAATCTCAGCAACTCTTTTAACATGGTTCCCTGTTTCCTTAGAACGGCTTTCACCGATTTCCGCCATAAGGAAAATAATTTCTTTTTGAGTCTTGACTATCTCCTCATTGAGCATTGCATTGGAGATGGATTTCTCTGAATAACCTGCAACCATTTTAAGAGTCTCGATATCCTCTTGGGAAAATTCTTCAGTCTCCGTCATCTTATTCACCGCTTGAAAGGCTCCCATAATATCTCCTTCATTATCATAAAGGGGCAATGCTAAAAGAGCCTTAGTCCTATATCCTGTTTTCTTATCAACTTCTTTATTGAAATTAGGGTCATCATAAGCATTATTGGTGAAGTATTCTGTTTGTGTAGTAAAAACATGACCTACAACACCGGTATTTGCCGGAATATGCATTATGGGAATACCATGAGCCACCTTAGTCCATAGTTCATTCTTTTCCTTATCATATATCCAAATGGAACAGCGATCTGCTACAACAAGTTGCCTACCCAGATCCGCCATCAGTTGCAAAAGATTGTCCAACCTTTTCTCATCAGCTATCTTCCCCGCATATTCAAAAAGCAATTTTAATTTTTGATTGGGGCTAAGTTCTTTCCCATATTTGTTATTCACTTCTAATCCCCCATTACATGAAATGAAGTTATATACTCTTGTAACCCGTTTTGTTTTATTAAACCAACTATAACAGAATAAATATGAATTCGTCAATACAAAAGGAATCGGTAAATATCACTTCGGCTTACTTACTCTTTCACTTTTGGCGATAACGAAGAGCCTTATATTTTAAAGGGGGAAAGATCCTTCAGCTAAGGCTTCAGGATGGCAGTTTTCTAAATTGTCATTTAAACGTTGGAGAAGAATGTTATGTTCTCGATAAAGAAATACAAATTTATACAATATATAGGCATTTGTAAAAAGAGTATAGCAATAATAGGCAAAAGATGATAATATTATAATAATATTTATGAAAGATTCTACAATTTCTTATAGTTTTCATCATTTAAATTTATAAATTAAAAATCAACTAAAATTTTTTAACAAGGAGTGATAAACATGGTTCATAAAAAACAGTCAAAAAGTATAGCACTTATTATATTGATTCTGTTGTTCCATACAAGCTTTTTTATTGCGGTATCCGGGGAAAGCATTGTTTCATCGCCTACTGTAATATCACCTTTTAATTTTCCTTATGATATAGCATATTCTGAAAAAGCTGATGCGTTAATAATTGCAGATTCTCAAAACCACAGGATATGCTCTTTGAATCTTAAAACTCTTAAAATTACTACTATAGCCGGAACGACAAAAGGCATTGACAGATTTGGTTTTCCCGGTGGGGGATATGTAGACGGAGAAGCCAAAAAAGCCATGTTCAACAGACCAAAAGGTATCGCTGTAGCCGAAAGCGGGGCGATTATTGTAGCCGATACGGGGAATCATGCCATCAGGCAGATTTATGACGGTAAGGTTACCACTATTGCAGGGGGCAAAACCGCAGGATATAAAGACGGAAAAGGTACCAAAGCAGATTTTCAAAACCCTACAGGCGTTGCAGTAGATGATAAAGGTAATATTTTTGTTTCCGATACCTTAAACAACGTTATCAGAATGATTGATACTAATGGTAATGTATCTACATATGCAGGCAAAAAAGGAAATACAAATATATTAAACGAGCCCGTCGGGCTGGTTATCGATAAAGACGGGGTTCTTTATGCAGCCGATGGCGGAAACCATCAGATAAAAAGAATAGCATCTAAAGATAAAGTTGAGACCTTGGCGGGGATACACTTTTTAAAAGATAAGGAAAGCGGTTATTGGGTTGGCGGCTTTATAAACGGTTTCCCCGAAAAGTCTTATTTTAATTTTCCTAAAGGCATTGCGCTGAAGGATGATGGAACGCTGCTGATAAGCGATACCTATAATCATGTCATTAGAGCAATTGACGGATCAAAAGTTTTTACTGTAGTAGGTGCCGGTGTAGCTGGAGAAGATTTTGATAATAAATATGTTTCATACTTGGATGGTCCTGTCGGTATTACCTATGCAAAGGGAACATTGTTTATTGCAGACCAATGGAATAACAGGATTATATTGATTCCCGATAAAGGTAAATATTTGACTGCTATAGATGCAATGGAACCAAAGGAAAGTGAATTGCTGACGTTCATAGATAACAAGGAAATAGTTTTCCCCGATGTGCAACCTTCCGTAACAGAGGGTGAAATAAGAATCCCTATCAGAGCAGTCGGTGAAATGTGGGGAGCGGAAGTACAATGGAACCAAGAAGAGAAGCTTGTTATTTTGGAAAAAGGAGAAATAAGAATAGAATTATCTTTAGAAGAAGGAGATTTTATTGTACTTGATGGGCGCTCTTTAGTGAGTCCCCAAGCTTTAAAAGAAAAATTGGGACTTGACGTAAAATGGCTGGACGAATATAAGATTATATCTATTCAATAAGCAAACATATTATTTTAACAAGGATGATTTTTTGATGAAATTAAAACTGACATTTTGGGGAGTGCGTGGTTCTAAACCGACTCCGGGAAGAGACACATTGCTATTTGGCGGTAATACATCATGTGTTCAAATAGAGGTCGGTAGCAGAAACCTTGTATTCGATGCAGGCACCGGTATAGCAGAGCTGGGTAATAAGATGATAAAAGAAAAAGGCAAAAAGGAAGTGGATGTATTTTTTTCTCATCTTCATTGGGACCACATACAGGGCTTGCCGTTCTTTGTACCCCTTTATTGCCCGGGAAATCAGTTTCGTTTATATGGTGAAGATAAAGAAAAAATAAAGTTCCAAGAAGTTATTGAGAAGCAAATGAATTCTCCTTATTTCCCTGTGCCTATGAAGATGATGAAAGCCGACTATAAGTTTATAAATGTTAAACCCAATCAGACCATTGTTTTGGAAGAAGGAATAATTGTTAAAACTTTTGAAGTAAACCATCCTAACGGATGCCTTTCTTATAGAGTTGAAAAGGGCAATTCGGCAATAGTATATAGTACAGATACGGAACCTATGGAGGGAGAGAAGAAAAAAGATTTTCTAAAATTTATTCGGGGGACGGATATTTTAATATATGATACTCATTTTACGGATTCGGAATACTACGGAACAAATGATGATGATAGCAAAGCAGGATGGGGACATTCAACTTGGGAGGAAGGTACAAGAATAAGCAAAGAAGCGGACATAGGATATTTAGTACTGTTTCATCATAAAGAAAATCGAAGCGATAAAGAACAACAAAAGATAGAGGAATCGGCTCAAAACGAATTTACAAATACCATAGCAGCAAGAGAGGGTATGGTTATTACAATAGGCGGTGAACTGTTTGAAAAAGTGGTCATTAGGAATCCATATTAGTTTATATATACTAATTGCATTATTTATGTTCTTTCAAGTATTTGAAACATTTGATTACAGATTGCAGGACCTATTATATCAAAAAGAAGAAAGTGCAATAGCGGATATCGTTATAGTAGCTATTGATGACGAAAGCCTTGAGGCCATTGGCAAGTGGCCTTGGCCTAGAGATTATCACGGAGAGCTTATTCGCCTTATAAGTGAAGGGGATCCCTTAGCAATAGGCTATGATATTATATTTGCGGAAGAATCCGCTGAATCGGGAGATGACGATTACCTTGTAGATGTGGTTTCCAATTTTGATAATATTGTTTTTCCCGTTTACGGAACTTTTGGCGGAAGTGCGAGCCGCGGCACCTTGCAAGCTTACAATATAACAAAACCTTTTGATAATTTGGATAATGTATCAAACACGGGACATATAAATACTATTATGGATAATGACGGCATAGTAAGGAAAGCCATACTTGGTTTTGAATATGAAGGGGAGGAGATAAATAGTTTCAGCTGGAAACTATATAAATATTATGAGGAAAAATTCGGGAATTATATTCTGGAAATGAAGGATATACCTTTGGATTCATGGCAGCGTACACCTATAAGATACAGCGGTGAACCATATAATTTTGAATACATACCTTTTTATATGGTTTTAAATGAAGATATTCCCGGAGAATATTTCAGAGATAAAATTGTTTTAGTGGGACCTACGGCTATAGGACTGGCCGATGATTATTATTTTACGCCTATGGCGCCCCAAGTGCCTATGTACGGTATAGAGATACATGGGAATATAATTCAACAGCTTATAAAAGGCAGGTTTTGGAAAGAGATATCATTATCTGCTCAGCTTATGATAATGTTTATCCTTGGCGTTTTAGGATACTTTTTGTTTCAAAAATTTAAACCGAGATCAGGTGCTTTGGCTTTAACAGCGATAAGCGGATTATTTCTGATTTTGGTTAAAATGCTAAGTACAGGAGACAAAGGCTATACAATGAGCTTTTTTTATCCTATAGGTCTTTTGGGCATTCAATATATAGAGGTTCTTGGTGAAAAGTTTATACTGGAACAATTGGAAAAGAAAAGAGTTACCGATGTATTCGGTAAATATGTAGCGCCGCAGATAGTTGATAAAATTTTGGAAGAAGGAGAAGGCGGACTAAATCTGGGCGGAGCCAGAAGGGATATAACCGTATTATTCGTGGATATACGCGGGTTTACTCCTCTTTCTGAGTCTGCGGAGCCGGAAGAGGTCGTGTCTATATTAAATGATTATCTTACTCTATGTGCAAAATCCATATTCGATTATGGAGGGACTTTGGACAAGTACATTGGTGATGCAGCCATGGCATTGTATAATGCACCTCTGGACTTGGAGAATCATCAGCTCAGGGCGGTACAAACCGCGTGGGCGATGAAACTGGGCGCGGAACCTCTTCAAAAAAGATTGGAAGAAAGATTTGGTAAAGTTGTTCGCTTCGGTGTAGGCATACATACCGGCAGTGCAATCGTAGGAAATATCGGAGCAGACTTTCGCATGGACTTTACTGCTATCGGAGATACGGTTAATACGGCGGCGCGTATTGAGGCAAATAGTAAACCGGGACAAATACTTATAAGTCAAGAAGTCTATGAACATGTAAAAAATTACGTAGAAGTGACAGATATAGGGCCTATTCAAGTTAAAGGAAAGGCCCATGCACTGCAAGTTTATCAAGTGGACGAATTGAAAGTAGATTAGAAAATGGAGGTGTTCATTATGGTAAAGAAAACCATAGCTATTATACTATGTGTTATGCTATTTATTACCGGTATGCCATTGACGATTTTTGGGGCGGAAAGGATTTCCGCCAAGTTGATTCAAATGGATGGAGATGTTCAGATAATAAGGGCAGGCGGAGAAAAGCCTTTTAAAGCCTTTGTAAATATGAGGCTTACCGAGGGAGACAGGATTATAACAGGACCTTCAGGCAAAGCAAAGGTACAAATGGACGATGAAGTGATAATTACCCTTGCGGAAAATACGCGGGTTTACCTATCGGAGCTCAGAGGTTCAAACGGAGCAAAGCAAAGCTCCATAAGCCTGCAATCCGGCGGTATAGGCTCAACAGTAAAAGAGAAGCTGAAAGACAATTCAAGATTTGAAATAAAGACTCCCACCGCAGTAATGGGTGTCAGGGGGACAGAATTCTTTACTCAATATTACAACGGAAATGTAGACGTAAGAGTTGTAGACGGGGTAGTAGAAATCAGAGTCAATGTCGGAAGTGATGGAAAAGTAACCGGCTCAGAAGAAGAAGCCACCATGACTTATACCTTTCCTATAGAAGCATTGCAGCAAGTAGGATTCAATGAAGGAGAAGTAGCAGAAGAAATAGATGATAAAGTGGAAGATTTGGACTTGGACGGATTGCCTGTACCATTTTTGGATAGGATAAAGGAAATCAAACGAGAAGCTCCGGAAGCAATACCGGAAGAAATAATGGAAGAAATAGATAAAGCTGTAGAAAATGCTATCAAAAAACTGATAGAAAAGATGGAGAATACAGACCTAGTTCCTGATGAAATAGCATCGTCTTTGGAAACAATGATAGCGGGAAATATACAAGAAACAGCTCCAACAGTGAAGACTCCGCCACCAAAACCTGACCCAGATACTGACTCCACATCTTCAAGGAGAGATAGGGATAGGGATGATGATAGAGGCGGTGATTCAAGTCCATCTACGGTGGCTGTAGAATCTGTAGAAATAAGCCCCTCAGAAGTAAATATTACGGTTGGGGCAACAAAGAGCCTTATAGCTACAGTATATCCTGAAAATGCTACAGATAAAACTGTCACATGGTCAAGTGATAAACTTGAAATAGCCACAGTGGACAGTAACGGTAAAGTAACGGCAAATGCTGTAGGCACCGCCAAAATAACTGCTAAAGCAGGAGGAAAGACCTCGACTTGTAGTGTAATAGTTGCATCAGGAGATAAAATTATTTATCAATTTGAGGATGAAGAGGACCTAGAAAAAGCGGAATATATAGATATAATCAGTGGCTCTGTAAAGTTTGTAGGAGATAAAGTTACTTTAGTAATGCAATTAAGAGAGATACCGGAGACTTTACCATATAATAGAAGTGATGAACAAATAGAAATTGGCGATATTGAATACCACTGGGGAATGGAGATTGATATAGACGAAAACACAGCATATAAATTAGGAATTTTATATGTAAAAAAAGAGGGACCAGAAGAAAACGCCGGTATTGAAAATTTTGCCGAGGGTGAGATATGGGAACTTGTTGAAAGAAGGCCGAACGGCGGTAGTACTTGGCATACAATTGATGGTGCTGAATTTGAGGTTGATGATAGTTTAAATACAATAAAAATTATCGGAATCATTGAGGATTTGGCAAATAAAGACATAGAAAGAATAGGAGTTTATGCTTTAGACCATGGCTGTGGTGATAGATTTGATGTTTCAATGGAATCCGACGGCCAAGAAGAAATGTGTAAATTGACTTTATGCGGCGGAGGTGGAATATTATATAGCGAATACGAAGGAAAGGATGCGACATATACCACTGCCGGTTATTATATGCCTTACGCAAGCGAATGTACCGTTGAGTACATACCTAAAGGAACAGAAGTAAAAATAAATATAATGCCTCCATCAGATGATTGTACAAGAATAGCATTGCTTATAAACGATGAATTAAAAGTCTATGATGAAGAAGATTATGATAGGTGGCAATGTATTGAGGGCACTCATGTGTACTACACCTATACTTTTACTATAGAAGAAGATACAGAAATAAAAGGTATTTTTGATAAATATCAAGTAACTTTTGATGAATATCAAGTGACTTTTGCCCCATCAGGCGTTGGGAATGGTACTGTAAAAGCGAGATATTCGACAGAAATGGATGAATTTTGGTATGTAAACCCGGAAGGTATGGATGACATAGAGGAAAATATTGAATCGGGCGAACTTGTAGAATTGAAAGAAGGTACATTCTTTATCTTTAAAGCAAAACCTGAAGATGATTATAAGGTAGAAAAGTGGACAATCAATGGTAAAGAATTAGAGCCAATAACTATTGAAGAAGAAGATGAAGAATTTGCTTTTGCCGCTTATAACTTAAATGGTTTTTTAACACTGGCATTAGGATATGAAGAAGTATTATTCTTAATTATAGTAGGTAATATGGAAGATATGGAAGGTATGGAAGATATAGAAAATATAGAAGATGTAATAGGAGATATAATAGGTGATATAATAGGAAAAGAAGTAGAAATTGTAGGAATAAAAGAAATAGATGATGTAAATGTAGAAGTTGAATTTGAAGATAAACCTGAACCTGAACCTGAATCTGAACCTGAATTCAATATATATTATAATAATGACGAAGAAAATCCAGAAGAATTAATATTTAACAACAAATTATTTAATAGATTAATATTTAATTTAAAATCTGATATTGATAATATTGGTTATGAAGTAACGGTATCAAATGGTGAATCAGGATTCTTAAGACATAAATTAATAAAACGAAGTAAAGAATGGAAGTTAAAAGTAGTTGTATGGGGTTATGGAGAATGGGTTATTAACATAAGCGGTTATAATGATGATGACTTTATAGGTTTAAGAGAAATTATTATCCTTATTAATAGTCCCGCTTGATAAATATTATATATTAAAATTTATTGATAGGAATATACTAATTATTGTAAATGTTTTCTAAAATAATGGCTTGTTAGATTAGTTCACTAATCTAACAAGCTTTTTCTATAAAACTTTCATTTTCACTTCCAATAGTTATTTGCCGCAGCCACAGTCTGAAAATTAGTTGCTATAACATGAGAAGCGGCGATCAAACTATTTGCATTTGTTGAATACTTAGGCCTTAATTTCTTTCGAATCTTTTCATCAG
>CAYXUX010000018.1:0-21879 GCA_964468275.1 uncultured Clostridiaceae bacterium | reverse complement strand
AAACTAAAAAGCCCCTGATTTTATCAGGGACTTTACTAAGCTATTTGTATTAAAATAACCTTCTTTCATCCAGACTATACTGTCGGCTCCGGAATCTGACCGGATCTGCCTTTCGGCTCGCGGGCTATACCGCCGGTAGGGAATTGCACCCGTCCCTGAAGATTTCAATCATATTCATTTACAGATACCATTATAAAACAATGCTGATTTTTTTGCAAATATAATTTCTTAATACTTTTTATAGGGATTCTGCTTATTGATTATCATATTTGCATATGCTATTATATGTTCATAAGTTTAGACAGTAGTCTATTTAAAGCAAACACAAGGGAGGTATAAAATGACTGAAAATAGAATGCTGATAGTACAAACCAATGTCTTGCCTGATGTTTTTGAAAAAGTTATTGCCGCCAAAAACCTATTAAAAAGCGGGGATGCAAATACAATTCAGCAGGCATGTGCTATGGTATCACTTAGTCGCAGTACTTTTTATAAATATAAAGATACGGTATTTGATTATACAACTCAAGAAAGAGGGCGAATTGTAAACATTTTTATGCTCTTGAGTCATGAACCGGGCATCTTATCTAATATATTAAATATTATAGCTTCGTTTAAAGGCAATATTTTAACAATAAATCAAAATATACCCGTATTAGATGTTGCATCCTTGACTCTTACCATTGATACAAAACACATGAGCATAACCCCGGCAAAATTAATTAAAGAAATAGCAGATTGCAAAGGTTGCAAAGAAATAGAAATAATAGCTATGGAATAGGAGAAATATTATGTATAAAGGTTTAATTGAAAGATACAGAGAATATTTAAAGAATATATATTGTGACAATATTATAACTTTAAATGAAGGTAATACACCATTAATCGAATCAAAAAATCTAAAGGACATCATAGGGAATAATCAATTGTATTTTAAATATGAAGGTGCCAACCCTACAGGTTCTTTTAAGGATAGGGGTATGACAGCCGCAATAACAAAAGCTGTAAATGATGGCGCAAAAAATGTCATTTGCGCTTCTACAGGTAATACATCGGCTTCAGCCGCTGCTTATGCAGCAAGAGCCGGCATCAGATGTATTGTTCTGATACCCGAAGGTAAAGTGGCTTTGGGAAAACTTGCCCAAGCTGTCATCTATGGTGCAGATATAATACAAGTAAAAGGAAACTTTGATCAATCACTTAATCTGGTAAGAGATGCTGCAAAATTGTTTCCTGTTACCATAGTTAATTCGATAAACCCTTATAGGTTGGAGGGGCAAAAAACCGGTTCCTTTGAGATATGTGACGACCTAGGCAAGGCACCGGATTATCAATTTATGCCTGTTGGCAATGCAGGAAATATCAGTGCCTATTGGAAAGGATATAAGGAGTATAAAGCAAATAATGTAATTGATAAATATCCAAAGATGATGGGGTTTCAAGCAGCCGGTGCGGCACCTATTGTTGAAGGAAAAATAATCGAAAATCCGGAAACCATAGCAACTGCTATAAGAATAGGAAATCCGGCTTCATGGGATAAAGCAAATACAGCTATAAAAGAATCCCAAGGTGCAATAGATAAGGTAACCGATGGGGAAATCCTTGAAGCCTATTCTTTATTATCCTCACGGGAAGGTATCTTTGCAGAGCCCGCTTCTTGTGCGAGCTTGGCAGGACTCATTAAATATTTAAAAAACAATAACCTTTCAGGTAAAACCATAGTATGCATATTAACGGGAAACGGTTTAAAAGATCCGGATACGGCTATGGAGCTTGACATGGATATTAAAAAAATAAATGCTGATATGGATGAATTATCAGAGTTTTTTATATAAGAAACGACTAAGACATAGATGTTCGGCATTAAAAATATGAAACGGAGCGATATCAATGATTGAAATAGCTGTTAAAGCAACAACTGCAAATCTAGGCCCCGGTTTTGATTGTATGGGCTTAGCTCTTGATATTGAGAATAAAATAATTATTAAAGAATCCAATGAAGAGTTTAATGACAGGAAAAATCTAATCTATCTCTCTATGAAAAAGATATTTGAGATTATGGATAAAAAGGTACCCAAAATCAGTATGGAACAGGAAATCGGCATACCCATAAGCCGAGGTTTGGGTAGCAGTGCGGCTTGTATCGCAGCCGGCTGCATCGCAGGTAATATCCTATCCGGAGCGAATCTATCTATAGATGAACTTATAAACATTGGAACAAGTATAGAAGGGCATCCGGATAATATTGTCCCTGCATTTTTAGGCGGTTATACCATATCATCATTAGAAAAAGATAAGGTTGTGTATTTCCGTCAAGAAGCTTTTACCGGATTTAAATACGGTGTTATGATACCTGATTTTACCTTATCCACAACAGTGGCCAGAAATGCTTTACCCCATAGCATTCAATATAAAGATGCTGTATTTAATGTGAGCAAATCAGCTCTCTTATCTGCCGCTATGATTACAGGAGACGGTAAACTATTAAAATTTGCATGTAAGGATAAAATCCATCAGCCCTATAGGAAGCACCTTATTCCCGGATTCGATGAAATTACGAACATGGCCAATTCTCTGGGTGCATTGGGCACCTTTTTAAGCGGTGCCGGTCCCACTATTGTATCCATGCTGGATAGTAAGGATGACATGTTTGAAATAGAAATGAATAAATTCCTCCTAGGTTTAAAGGGCGGCTGGAGTTTAAAGGTAATAGAGGCTTCTAATATAGGCGTGCAAGCCAAATCTATATGAAATTTTTAAGCTTACTTCTAACACTTAACGATAGACTATCCATTAAACAATAGACTATTGGAACTATAAGCAAGGTTAATAGCGTTGAAGTGGTCAATCCGAATATAACTACAATAGCCATGGGTGCCATGGCTTCCGCACCTTCTCCGACACCTAGGGCTAAAGGAATCATAGCAAGTATAGTTGTAAGGGTAGTCATAAGGATAGGACGAAGTCTTGTAGGTCCTGCCTTTATGATGGCTGCCTCTCTATCTAAGCCTCTTTCTCTAAGAGTATTTATATAATCTACCAAAACAATAGCATTGTTAACAACTATACCCGCAAGCATAATGACGCCGATAAAAGCAGGTACACTTAAAGGATTATTCGTCAGCGCAAGACCGATTATTGAACCGGAATATGCTACAGGCACGGAAAACATTATTATAAAAGGATATACCAAGGACTCAAATTGTATCGCCATAACCATATAAACCAAAAATATGGCCAGTATTAAAGCCAAAGTCAAATCGGAAAAGGCCTCCACCATTTGTTCATCCTCTCCTGTAAACTTTATTGAATAGCCGTCTATTAAATTATAATCCTTAACCTTATTTTTTATTTCCTTATTCACATCCCCGACACTTCTGCCGAATACATCTCCTTTTACAGTTACATATCTTTCTTGATCTGTTCTGCTTATGCTCACAGGCCCTTGTTGTATTTCAATATGGGCTATATCCATCAAGGGCACTTTGATTCCTAAAGGTGATAATATGGAAAGAGAGTTGAGCTGTTCAAGAGTTCTCCTTTTTTCTTCAGGATATTGAACTTTAATATCTATTTCAGTACCATCTACTTTATATGTGGTTGCAACTCTGCCATCTACAGCAGTCCTGACAACAGATGCGATTTGAGCAGTTGATAACCCATAAGCCGACGCCTTGTCACGGTTTATATATATTTGTGCTTCCGGCCTACCCTCGGTTATGCTCAGTTCAACTTGTCTTGTTCCTTCCGTGTCCAAAACAATCCTTTCCACATCCTTGGAGATATCCTCCAATACTTCTAGATTAGGTCCGCTGATTTGAACTGATACGGCACCGCCTCCACTCATGCCGCCAAAACCCGCAGATAGATCATTTACTTTTATTTCGGCACCGGCTATGCTTTCAACACTTTTCCGCACCTCTTCCACCACTTCCGACGTGCTTCTTTGCCTTTCAGATAAAGGTTTTAAGGTTACACTTATGGTTGCTGAATCACCGCCGGAACCGGATATTCCTGATAAAACACCTGAACCGCCTACACTCACATTCATGATATCAAGTTCCGGAATATCAAATATCAGATTCTCCAATTCTTTTACCAAATCATTTGTTATATCTATCAAACTGCCTTTAGGCATTTCTATATCTACGCTGAACATACCTTGGTCCATTGACGGAAAGAATTCGGAGCCTATAAAAGGTATAAGCAGAAGGCTCCCAATAAATACACAGGAAACTATAATACCTGTTTTACCTTTGTGATTAAGAACCCATAAAAGCACTTTGTGATAAAGCCTGTCAATACCATTTATAATATCATCCCACTTTTTAAAAAGTTTACCGGCAGACTTGGACTTTATATTTTCATTAGGTTTTTCCACTTTTAAAAACTTTGAACTGAGCATAGGGACGAAAGTTAAAGCAACTATCAAGGAAGCTAAAAGGGAAAATGTGATGGTCATGGCCATCTCTTTAAATATTTCAGAGGCCATCCCCTCTGTAAAAGCGATGGGTAAAAACACCACTATGGTCGTCATGGTTGAAGCGAGAATAGCCCTGCCCACCTCTTCGGTTCCGCTTAATGCCGCTTCTTTAATACTATGCCCTTCACTTCTATATCTGTATATGTTTTCCAAAACCACTATGGCATTATCCACTAACATTCCCACCCCTAATGCGAGCCCGCCCAAAGATACAATATTTATTGATATACCTGCAAAGTATACTAATACGAAGGTAGCAATAATGGATATAGGTATTGCCGTGGCTATAATGAAAGTAGTACGCATATTCTTGAGGAAAACAAACAAAATGAATATAGCAAGGAGTCCGCCAATTGCCGCATTATTTGCTACACTGCTGACAGCCTTTTCTATGAAATCTCCTTGGTCAAATACTATATCAATATTTAAATCAGAATTTTCTTCTTCAATCTTCTTTAATTCATTTTTAATAGCCCTTGTAACATTTACAGTATTGGCATTGGTCTGTTTTTGAAGATTTAGATTGATGCTGTTTTTACCATTTGTTCTGCTATAAGAATCTATCGGTTTATTCGTATCCAAAACCTCTGCAATATCTCTTATATATAAAACGATTCCATTCGGCAAGGTAATAGGTATATTTTTAATTTGTTCAATATTTTTAAACTCACCGGTACTCCTAACCAACAATTTCTTATCCCCATGCTCTATTGCACCGCCGGGCAAATTCAAGTTTTCGGATTGTAAAATAGACATAATTTGATTTAAAGATATTCCATAATTTGCAGCCTTTTGGGGATCTACATTCACTTGTATTTCTTGAGTCCTGCCGCCTGTAATACCGACGGAGGCTACACCTTCAAGTCTTTCCAGTCTTGGCTTCACATACTCATCTGTAAACCTTTTAAGCACCATTTCCTCTTGATTATTAGTGAGGCTTACATTCATTATAGGCATCATATTCGGGTCCAGTTTCATTACTAATGGAGATGTTATGTCATCAGGCAAATAACCTTTTATTAGGTCTACTTTTTCACGCATCTGCAAAGTAGCAAAGTCCATATCAGTACCTGAGTTAAACTCAGCAATGATAATAGAATTACCTTCGCTGGAAATGGATTGTATAGACTTTATATTATTTACCGTAGCAATGGTATTCTCCATAGGCTTCGTCACTATATTCTCTATCTCCTGGGGGGCAACACCGGTATAGCTTGTTGAAACAATTGCAATGGGCAGATTAATATCAGGCATCAAATCCACGGGAATCTTGGATAGAGAAACTCCGCCCAACACCAAGACTATCAAAACACACATTAAAACAGCTACCGGCCTATTGATTGATAATTTATGTAATTTCATTTCAGCACCTCTACTTATTAGTAATCACTATTGTTGAATCATTTTTTAAAAAATCCTGCCCTTTCGTGACAATTACATCATCGGCAGAAATACCATCAAGAATTTGAATCTCTTTATCGTTATAAACACCGACAGCTATTTCGGTTTTTTTAACTTTATTTCCATAAACAACAAAAACATAGTTCTTTTCCTCTTCTTTTATAACAGAAGATAAGGGAACTACTATACTGTTTTCTGCGCTGTCAGTAGTAAATTTTACTTCGGCAAACATACCGCCTTTTACAGTATCAGGCGATTCCTCCAAGGTAACCTTTACCGTATAAGTTTGTTTTTGTATATCCGCGGAAGGTGCAACAGCAGTAACAGTGCCTATCAAATTTTCTTCCGAAACGGAACTTATGTAAACCTTTACTTTATCACCCATTTGGATTTTACCTATAACATTTTCGCTGACATCAATATCTATTGTATAGGATGAATCGTCAACAATCACAAAGGCGACTGTGGCATTACTTATAAACTCCCCGACTTTCAAGTTTTTACCGGATATAACTCCGTCAATAGGTGACTTCACATCCATATTATTCAAAGCGTTTAAGGCGATATTATAAGCAGCTTTTGATTGTTCCAACTGAACCTCGGCCAATTCAATATTTTCTAAAAAACTTTTTTCTTCTAATAATTTATAATTGGCCTTTGCATTCTCATACTGTTCTTGAGCCAGTCTGTATTGAGATTCTGCCCTATCATAATTAAACTTGGATTCCCCCCCGGCTTCGTATAGCACCTTTATGGTTTCAAAATTTGCATTTGCATCATTATAATTTATTTCTGCTGAAGACAAGGCGGTTTTTAACTGTATCATTTGCTGCTCATATGTACTTCCCGATATCCTCTTTAGATTGATTTCTCCCAATTCAACTGCTATGGAAGCTTGATTTAGTTGAAGCGATGCATCGGTCTTATCCAGTTGAAATAATACTTGTCCCGTTTTTACCCTTTGTCCCATATCAAAATTTATATTCACTACCTTGCCGGGTTGCTTCGGTGTAATCATTATTTCTTGTATAGGCTTTATCCTACCGCTGTAACTCACCGTGGATTCAATACTTCCCACTATAGCTTTGCCGATCTCCACTGTTATTGGCTTTTCTTCGATTTCACTCAGGACTTCTTTGGATGCTTTTGAAGTGCATCCTGCCAACAATACCATAGCAAGAAATAGTAGTCCGATTAAAAGTTTGTTTTTTTTCATAACATATGTCCTCCAAATCTGTTTGCAAATTAAGGCCCCGTATTTTTCCTAAGAATTTAAAATTTTTATAATAACGCCTTTTACCACACTGCTGAAGTATTTCACTTCTTCCTTATTCATGCCCTCTAAATAACGAGTAAGAGCTTCTTTGCGTTTTTCATCTATTTGCTTTAAAAAATTCTCTCCATCATTATTTAGTTTTATTATGACTTGCCGTCTATCCTGTTTGTTTCTTTTTCTTTCAACAAAACCAAATTCACATAGTCTATCTACTAAACTCGTTACCGCTCCTAAGGTAACTCCAAGATAATTAGCAATATCCGTTACCTTACACTCATCCTTGGTCCTTATGTAAACCAGCATATATAATTGGGTGCTCGTTATAGGAATTTCAACACCGTTTGTAATCTCAGTAAAAAGTTTTTTAGATAGCTCATAGGTGACTTTATCCAGTTCCCTCAAATCACAATCTGTTTCCATTTGTTCACCCTCTATATTATTTAATAATTAAACTATTTAACAGTTTAATATAAAGTTTTCTATTGGTCAATAGTAAAAATATAATAATCTACAATAAGTAAATATAAATATGCAAAGTCTGAATTGTAACATAAGCTGTTCCGCGAAGTCATAATTATCGAGCACTATGTTATTGATAGATAGGTATGTATATGCTATCATGGGTTCATATGTTTGGACAAGCGATTATTATTGCGCCTATTAAATCTAATATTTGTTTAATTTTTGTAAAGGAAGAGATTTATTTGAAAGTAAAAATTAACGCACTTAAAGCAGCATTTCCTCATACTATTCCTATATTCACAGGATTTATTTTTATTGGCATAGCCTATGGTATATTAATGAACAGCAAAGGTTATGGTGTGATTTGGTCAGTCTTGATGAGTTTGATTGTCTTTGCAGGTTCTTCTCAATATATGGCTATTACTTTTCTTACATCGGCTTTTAATCCTGTTTATGCCTTTTTAATGGCATTAATGCTAAACGCACGCCATTTATTTTATGGTATCTCTTTGCTAGAAAAATTCCAAGACACCGGGAAGCTAAAGCCTTTCCTTATATATGGACTTTGTGATGAAACCTTTTCCATTCTATGCTCAGCAGAACCGCCGGAAGGTATAGATCCCAATTGGTTCATGTTTTTTATTGCTTTACTGAATTACTTTTATTGGTTTTTAGGTACAGCCGTCGGCGGGATTTTAGGCTCTGTTGTTTCTTTTAATACTGAAGGACTTGATTTTGTTTTGACAGCCCTTTTTGTTGTAATATTTGTTGGTCAATGGAAATCTCAAAAAGACCATAAGCCTGCGATAATAGGGGTATTATCATCTATGATTTGCTTATTGATTTTCGGCCGAAATAATTTTATTATTCCTTCTATGATTGTAATCTTAGCCTTATTGGCGATACAGCGAAAAAAATATGAATATGATAACCGAGAGGAGATTATGCAATGATTCTATCCGCACCACAAGCCTTTGCTATACTTATCGCTGTTACAGCAGCCACGATAATAACAAGGTTTCTGCCTTTTGTTTTATTTAAAAACTCCCAATCAGAAAATTCATTTATAAACTATCTCGGCAAGGTTCTACCTTTTTCCGCAATTGGCTTATTAGTAGTCTATTGCCTCAAGGATGTAAACATTTTTAAACATCCTAATGGAATTCCTGAAGCGGTATCTGTAGCCTCTGTTGCCATCATTCATTATTGGAAAGAAAATACCCTGCTGAGCATTGGTGTAGGAACCGCTCTTTATATGATACTTGTTCAATTAGTTTTTGTTTAAATTGTCCATTGACCATGTATAATACCGACTAGATACCAAGTATTATCGTGTTTTTCAAAGACTAACCTGAGGCTCTCCCAATCAATTCCTGAAAATTGGGGGTCAAATTGGGAAAAGTGGAATTCTAAAAAGTAACCCTCCGGATATGCTTCCCTAATATTATCTATTGTATTGCCCCCTCCTACAGCCACATTATTTCCTATGACATGAGGATTTGCGAAATCTTTATCATATACAAAGCTATCATAATAATCGCTAAATGTCAGGTCAATGGGTTCACCGGAGCCGTCATAAAAGCCCCAGCGTATGACTTGACTATCATTCATAATATTTGGGACTTCTTGGGCTGTAAATACTTTGTCTTGTTGTGTATCAACATAGAAATAAGGGGTGAACCTGATGCCTTTTGTGGGATGAACATACTGGGATAAAGTTTTCATATCTTTTCTTTTAATAAGCAACATAACATCCATTGTTCTGGTAACCAAGCTATTTGTTGGAGATAGTTTGGCAATTTCCCCTTCCAAATCCTTTACTTCCTGTTCCAATGCTGCTATTCTGTCATCCTTTTCCTTTAATTCTTCGGTATTATCAATAGGTTCTGGCGTACAAGCTGTAAATATCAATATCAAAATTAACAAAACCACTATTGATAAATGTAATCTTCTCATATTATCTCCGACCTTTCTTAGCTAATCCTAACATATAGGATTACCAAATTAAACAAATATAAACAAAATTGTTACGATTATCTGTAAGCTTGAAAAGGGATAATTCTCAACTCATTGAAAATGAAAGGTTTCGGTTCCACATTGTATATATTTATATTTTTATTGCAGATTATTAATATTTGATTAAGATTGCGTTATGGGAAGGCTTGGAACATATCAATCGTAGTAAGTATAATGAGCTGATTGTCAGAAACAGTTAAGGTGTGAACAGTAGCAATTAAAGTATAGGAACAAATAAAAAAGAAAAATATATCTAGAAAAATTAATGCAAAAAAGCTATAATGTAATAAATCTAAGAGTAGGAGTGAAAACAATGGATGCAAAAGAATTAGTTTTAGATACTTTAAAAAATTCTGAAAAGCCTTTAAGACCGGGCGAAATAGCTGAGGCTGCAGGCTTAGAAAAAGGTGAAGTTGATAAAGCTATTAAAGCTTTAAAAAAAGAAGAAAAGATTATGTCGCCAAAAAGGTGCTATTATTCCGTAAGTGAATAAGCCAAGGATAAGCTGTATAACCCTTAAGAATACTCAGTATTCTTAAGGGTTATAATCATAATTTGTAATTCTTACTTCACTAGTCACCTTCCGGGGGAACAATACAAATAAATGAAAAGGCATCAGAACCGGTGTTTAAGAATTGATGTTCCAGATTACTTGAAATAAAAGCATAGGAACCCGTCTTTACACCATGCTCCTTTCCTTCTATATCAATTACACCTTCTCCGCCTAATATATATACAATATGCGGCCAAGGATGAACATGTTTCGGAGAATAACCCCCTTCTCCCACTTCAAAATATCTCATAACGTAATCTTCCCAGCCTTCGTTTTTCCCAATAAGTGTCTTCTTTAAAACGTTCTTAGCCTCACCGCTAAATGAAATACCTTCGACCATATCCCTATGTGATACTATCATTTTAACCCCTCCAATACATTTTAAAATTTATCTATATTTGTATAGACATTAGATGACAATTAAATTATATAACTATTATATCTTTTGAGTAATTGCTTAAAGGTACGCCCCATCCTTACCTACAACAACGACATCCTCAACCCTTATAAGCAGCTTGTCATCAATTATTATCGACGGCTCTATTGTAAACTAAATTCGGTTGCCCGGCAATTAAAATAACGTTTTTTTAGCTAGTTACAGAAAGGTTAAGTCCGGAATATTTAGAATTTGACCTAATAAATATTGGATAAAAATATTTATATATAAAGTTTACTCGCTAGGACTGCATATCTATGCTTTCACTTGACATATATTCTCTTAAATTTTTTATTCTTTTTTTGTAATTTATCAATCTCTCATCCTCCGTTTCTATAAACTGCTTAAGATCATCAGCTTTACCGGACAATTATATATACATGCGCATCACTTCGGGTTTACACTCCTTTCCATATTTTTTGCAATTAAAGCATCCAAAAATATTGGGAGAGCTCTTACGGTTTATAGTAGTAAATCCATATTTTCTAAAAAACTGAGGTGCTATTGCCACAAGCCATAGCTCTTTTACACCTATCTTCTTTGCATAAGCAATTAATTTATCAAGCATATCGGTGCCTATATCTCGATTTCTATACTCAGGCTCTACTGCGATACCGTCAACAATATATACTCCACCGCGCAAACCAAGAGTTGCTCCGCCAATAAGATGTTTTTCTTCATTATTGTATTTTGCGTGCCAACACTTTATTATATCCGTCGGTACAGGCTCGTTTCCAACTTCCAAACCGTTTTTAATAAATAGAATTTTTAAAGAATCATAATCATCAGATTGCTTTATTAGAATATTCTCCATAATATTAACCGCCTATCACTAAAATATCCCCTTAAATACTTCTGCTTTCTTATCCTTGTATCTTTATACCAAATCTTCCATTGAAAACAATTATAACATAAATTCATTTTATTTCAATTTTACTTTTGATATAATAAAGACGGGCAGCTAAAAAGCATAACGAACCGTAAAAATGTAAATGTACACATTTCAAGGAGATGATATTTTGAAATTTATTGTTGATAAGAAAGTGTTTGAGAAACTACCGGATATATGTTTTGGTGTAGTCGTGGGATATGGTATTGATAATAAGGTGAAACATCCGGAAATATCAAAAATGCTGGAACATGAAACAAAAAATCTATATAAGCTTTTAGATGGTAAAAGCCTTAAAGAACACGAGTCAATTACCCCTTATAGAGAAGCTTTTGTAAAGTTAGGAATCAACCCGAATAAATATATGAGTTCCATAGAGGCTATGGCTAAAAGAGTTGCTAAAGGTAATTTGCTCCCTTCTATAAACGGCATTGTCGACTTAGCTAATGCAATATCCTTAAAATATATATTACCGATGGGTGCCCACGATGTTGATGCACTGGAAGGAAATCTATCGGTACGCTTTGCCGCGGAAAATGACATATTTATTCCCTTAGGGTCAGATGAAATAGAAAAAGTGGATATCAATGAATTAGTCTATGCCGATAATAAAAGTGTACGCACCAGACGCTGGATATGGCGCCAAAGTGATAGGGGAAAGATCAGCGAGGAAAGCGAAAACATCTTTTTCCCCATTGATGGATTTGAAAATAGTAACAAAGATAGTGTCATAGCGGCAACCAACCTTCTTGCAGATTTGCTGCATAAACACTTTAAATGCAAGATTAAGAAATGTTTTATAAATAGTGAGTTTAGAGACGTTGAAATTATTTAATCGAAAGAAAAAATATGCAAAACCTTTTTTATGGTAATGCTGTTGTATTCTATTATATCAAATATATACGGCTTTACTTTTTGACCTTGTTCTCCATAAACCATTATTTTAGGTCTCGTGTAAAAACTTTTTCTAATCTCATGTACTACTCCTTCTTTACCGTCACTTAAATATACAAGAGTTCCCTTTGGAAATGGATTAATTGTCTTTGAAAATATTCTTATTATATTCAGATCAAATTGGCTGCCCCCTCCTATTATATATTCCCATGCTTCATGCACGGGAATTGCCCTTCTATAGGGTCTATCTGATATTAGCGCGTCAAACACGTCACTTATGGCAGCTACTTTACTAAATACGTGAATCTCATCTCCTTTTAAACCGTTTGGATATCCAAATCCATCCGTACGTTCATGGTGGCTTAAAGAAACATTCCTTGATACAATAGGTAAATCGGTACAGTTTTCCAAAAATCCATATCCTTTTTCTGTGTGACTTTTAACCATTTCATATTCTTCTTTAGTTAAAGAACCTTGTTTGTTGATTATTTCTATAGGTAGAAATGTTTTTCCAATATCATGAAATACACAGCCTATAGCCAGCTTTTTCATCCCTTCCAAACTGAGACCAACGTCTTTAGCAATGGCTATGGATAACATCATCATGTTTAAGCTATGGGTCATAGTATAATCATCATAAACGGAAATAGTAGATAAGTTTTCCAAGATACTTTTACTTGTCATAATATCCGATATAATTTCTTCAATTATTTTGTTTAAATCTTCAACCTGTCTGTTTATCTTTTTACTGTCTAAATTACTCTTATTATTTGAAAAGTCAACTATCATTTTCGTCAAATTATTATTTATAATATGGATTCTATTCATTATTTCCGGTTTAATAATCTCATCAATAGTATCATCAGAATACTTATCTTTAATATGTAAAGTAAAATACCCATGTTTTTTGAGCTTCTTTAAAATCCCTTCTTCCAGTACAAATCCTTCCTTTAACAACATGCCGCCTTGATTACTATATATTGTTCTTGCAAGCACATCGCCATTTCTAACATATTCAATAGGAATTTTCCTCAATGCTTTATCCTCCGTGCTAATAAAAGTTTTTGAACACATAAATATGTTAGCATGTTTCCTTATAACTGACAATCCTTTTTATTTATTAATAGTAGTTATCAATCAAATGTTGAAAAACCTACCATCTTCAATATCTTGATATCTTTTGCTGCTTGTTCGTATATACAATTCTATACATTATCAATCTACCTTACCTTCTGATAGGCAATGTTTTGCCGCCTAACTGGCTTTATGGGAAATGTGTAAAAAAGTGTGTAAATTGTTATTTCGTTTCTTCCCAGTAGTTCTTCGCGTTTTCATATATCTCATTTACAGACATACTATCAAATATTTCGTCACTGGTTTTTAAATAATCATCTTTGCCAGACCCTTCGATAAAGCGAATAAAGCGAAGAAAACCAGAGTAGCCCAACTCTTTTATTAATGCCCTTGAGCCCATTTCAATTATTTCTTTATTTGTAAGTTCACTTTTCTCATTCAATAACATCAATGTTCATCTCCCTTCTAAGGAAATCTATAGGGTTATATAATTCCATGCCCTTGATAATGTTCTGTAATGCTACTTCATTTGAACTTATTGTCTTGATAAGTTTATCATCGCAGGTTATAAAATATTTTGCATTTGCCCATATTGCTGAAGCAAGGTGTAAAGCGTCTCGATTTTTTGCATTTGATTTTGTAATTATTTCATTTGCCCTTAACCTAATGTCTTCATTGGGAGCAATTTTTTCTGAACACAAATCTGAAATCAGCTTAATATGGGTCTGCCTTTCTAAGTATGGATTTCTACTATTTTCATAATCCAAAACAAAAGACCAAATTAGCTCATATTTCTTTTTTTCGACAAGCTCAAACAAATATCTATAGCCATGGATTCAAATCTTATTCTCATCTGTGTTTGATCATCGAATATTCTGTTGTACACATTCATGTCAAAATATATTTTCATAGATATCTCCACCGCTCCCTGCACTATTATTATACACTAAAGCCATCGAAAAAGCACCAGACTCTTGTCCGGTGCTTTGATTTTGTTTGTATGTGTATCTTTATCTCTTGCTAAATTGTGATGCTTTCCTTGCCTTTTTCAAGCCGTATTTTTTTCTTTCTTTCATTCTTGAATCACGTGTTAAGAATCCGGCTTTTTTAAGCATTGGTCTAAGTTCTTTATCCGCTTCTAAAAGTGCCCTTGATATTCCATGTCTTATTGCTCCGGCTTGCCCGGTGTATCCGCCTCCATCGACCTTTGCAATAATATCAAATCTATTCACCACATTTGTGAGTACTAATGGCTGTCTCACTATCAGCTTTAAAGTTTCCATACCGAAGTATTCATCTATATTTCTATTATTAATAGTTATATTTCCATCTCCGGGTAAAAGTCTAACTCTTGCAACAGATTTTTTTCTTCTACCGGTTCCATAGTACTGAACTGTAGCCATAATCACTTCCTCCTTCCCTCTTATATATTAAGCTCAAGCAACTCAGGCTTTTGTGCCTCGTGTCCATGTTCCGAGCCTTTATATACTTTTAGCTTTTTCAACATTTTCCTGCCTAATGGGTTATGAGGAAGCATTCCTTTTACTGCCTTATAAACGGCAAATTCAGGTTTTTCCGCCATTATTCTTCTATAAGGGGTTTCTTTTAATCCTCCCGGATAACCGGAATGCTTTCTATATAATTTTTGATCTAATTTGTTGCCTGTCAGAACAACTTTTTCCGCATTTATAACAATAACGAAATCGCCTGTATCTACATAAGGCGTATATATAGGCTTATTCTTTCCTCTTAAAATCTTTGCTATTTCGCTGGCCATTCTTCCTAATACTTTTCCTTCGGCATCTATCACATACCATCTTCTCTCTACTTCATCGGTTTTTGCCATAAAAGATTTCATAGGTTTCCCTCCTTGTAATAGTCGTTAAATCCTATATACATATGTTTTATCCCCACAAATAAAATAATATGTATATAATGCTATAATAATCATATTTTTTCTATATTAAATGTTGATAATATCTTTGACCCGGGGCAGTGGATCTATATATACAACAATAACATTCTAATATATTGAGCCTAGTGTGTCAACATAAAATACCTTTTCCAAACATAGACCGTGAGCGGGAGCTGTCGCCCCTAAAATTTGCTTATTGCCCGTTTCTAGTTTTTTTGAAATCTCATCTATATTTATTTTATTGATTCCTGCATATAATATTGTACCGGTAATCATCCTTATCATCTTATACAAAAATCCATTCCCATGATAAAGGATTTTTATAATATCATCATTTTCAATAATCTCAATACTGTATATAGTTCTAACTGTATTCTTTATGCTGCTTCCCGCTGCCATAAAACCTTTGAAATCAAAAGTACCGACAAAACAACCGGCTGCTTCTTTAATCTTTTCTATTTTCAACAATTCAGCATGTTTAAAGTGGTACATATAGTCTCTCATCATTCCCGGGGGAAATACGCTGTTATATATCGTATAACTGTATATTTTTGATTTTGCATCAAAACAAGCATGAAAATCCATTGGCATTCCCTGAGAATCCTTTACCACTATATCTTTTTTTAAAACGGAGTTCAGTGCCCAAGAAAATCGCTTTTCCGGTATTCTCGACTTAGTAATAAAGTTTGCAACTTGGCCTTTTGCATGCACTCCCGCATCAGTTCGACCTGCACCGATAACATTTATTTTTTCCCCTGTTATTTTTAAAATAGCTTTTTGTATTTCTTCTTGTATTGTTACGGCATTTTTTTGTATTTGCCAACCGCTATATTTTTTCCCATCGTATTCAATTGTTATTTTAATATTTCTCATTAAACCAAACCCTTGTTTAGTACCGACTTGTAATTATTTAGGGAAATATCTGCTCCACAATATGGCCCCAAAAAATACGGCGGTAATCAAAGATGCACCTAAGTCTATAGATTCCAGTTTTAATTGTTTCATCCTCGTTCTGTTTTCTCCACCTCTATAGCATCTGGCTTCCATTGCCATAGCTAATTCATCAGCTCTCCTAAAAGCAGAAATAAAAAGGGGAACTAAAAGCGGAATCATAGCTCTGGCTCTATTTATTATATTACCGGATTCAAAGTCAGCTCCCCTTGCCATCTGTGCCTTCATTATCTTATCAGTCTCTTCTAACAATGTAGGTATAAAACGAAGAGCAATTGTCATCATCATGGCTATTTCATGTGCCGGTACACCTATTTTCCTTAATGGGTTAAGCAATTTTTCTATACCGTCTGTCAATGATATAGGCGATGTTGTAAGGGTCAAAAGTGATGCTCCTGTGATAAGAAAAATAAGTCTCAGCGCCATAAAGCCTGCTTGGAATAATCCTTCTTTGGTTATTTTAAATCTCCAAATTGTATATATAACTTCCCCTTCAGTCATAAAAATATTTAAAAAAACCGTTAACAATATAATTACTATAAGAGGTTTTAACCCTTTGAACAGATATTTTATTTGAATTCTTGAAATAATAGTTGCTATAGCTATAAATGCCAGCACAAAAATATAACCATAAAACTTATTTATAAAAAATAATGAAGCTATAAAAACAAAAGTGATTATAATTTTTATTCGGGGATCCAAATTATGTACCTTTGTATCTCCGGGGATATATTGACCAATCGTTATATCTTTAAGCATTTTTTCTACCTCGTAATGCCTTTAATATCATATTTTTTGCTTCTTCCACCGATATTGTATCTTCTATTTGAAAACCTTTGCCCCTTAATTCTCTCATTAAATATGAAACTTGGGGAACTCCAAGGCCTACATCTTCCAGCATTTTTATTTCTTTAAATACATGATCAGGCGTATCCGTATATATAATTTTGCCTTTACTCATAACAATAATTCTTTCTACTAGCTTTGCGATATCCTCCATGCTATGGGAAACTAATATTACTGTGATTTTTTCTTTTTTTTGAAGTATCTTTATATGATTCAGTATTTCATCTCTGCCTTTGGGGTCTAGTCCCGCAGTAGGTTCGTCCAATATCAAGATTTTCGGTTTCATTGCTATTACACCGGCAATTGCTATTCTTCTTTTTTGACCGCCGCTTAAATCAAAAGGCGATATATCCTTCAATTCCTCATAATCCAGCCCGACTAACTCCAATGATGATTTTACTCTTTTTTCTATTTGTCTATCATCTAACCCCAAGTTTTTCGGTCCAAAGGCAATATCCTTGTACACAGTTTCTTCAAATAGTTGATGTTCCGGATATTGAAAGACTAGTCCCACTTTTTGTCTTACACTTCTTAAAGATACTTCTTTTGAATTAATATCAATGTCATCTAATAATATTCTACCCGAAGTCGGTTTTAACAGCCCGTTTAAATGCTGGATAAGGGTTGACTTGCCCGAGCCGGTATGCCCTATAAGCCCTATAAACTCACCATCGTTGATATCAATAGATATATCATCTAAAGCCTTCTGTTGAAAAACAGTATCCTTCATATAGATATATGTCAGGTTTTCTATTTTAATTGGCATAACTCCACCACCATTTCTTGTACTGTCAAGATATCCGGAGGCAAATCAATCCCTTCCTTTATCAGCATTTGTGCCAAATCCGTAATTTGCGGAACGTCAAGTCCTAACTTTTTCATTTCTTTAACTTTAGAAAAAACCTGCTTGGGAGACCCTTCTAAAGCAATTTCTCCATCTTCCATCACATAGACCCTATCAGCGTTTACTGCTTCATCCATATAATGAGTTATAAGAACTATTGTTATGTTCTCTTCCTTATTAAGCCTTATTATGGTTTCTATTACTTCTTTTCTGCCGGAAGGATCAAGCATTGCAGTAGGTTCGTCCAATATTATACATTTCGGCTTCATAGCTAATATTCCCGCTATAGCAATTCTTTGTTTTTGTCCTCCGGAAAGAAGATGAGGACTATGCTTTCTATATTCAAACATATCAACATCGATAAGTGATTCATCCACACGTTTCCTAATTTCCAGCGACGGTATTCCAAGATTCTCAGGGCCAAATGCAACATCCTCTTCAACTATTGTTGCAACAATTTGGTTATCGGGATTTTGAAAAACCATACCCGCTGTTTGCCTGATATTCCAAAGAACCGAAATATCCGATGTTCTCATACCGTTTATATAGACAACACCGGAGTTAGGTATAAGTAAAGCATTTAACAGTTTTGCAAAGGTTGACTTTCCCGATCCGTTATGCCCTAATATAGCAACAAATTCACCTTTTTTAATTCTAATGTTTATATTTTGAAGAGCAAAAAGTTCCTCAGATTCTTGAGCCGGGTATTTAAAAGAAACATTTTCAGTCTTTATCATTCTTTACTACCTCTTTTATATAAAATCGCAGCACGGTCACTGAAACATAGATGCATCATCAAAAAACATGGGACTAAGTTTTTACTTAATCCCCCGGTTTTTTTGCATTATTATACTAATTCAAGTAAAACAACTTCAGCTGCATCTCCGCGTCTTGGTGCGATTCTTAGTATTCTTGTATAACCACCGTTTCTTTCACTATACTTAGGGGCTATTTCATCAAACAGTTTTTTAACAATATCTTCTTTTGTTATATACGCCATTGCTTGACGTCTGGCATGTAAATCTCCTCTTTTACCAAGGGTTATCATCTTTTCTGCTATGCTTTGTGCTTCTTTTGCTTTTTTATCCGTTGTCATTATCTTCCCATGTTCCAACAATCCTGTTGTAAGGTTTCTAAGCATAGCCTTTCTATGAGCACTGGGACGTCCAAGCTTTCTATATCCTGCCAAATTTATACCTCCTCATCCCTTAATCGTCATTCTTTTTTAAGCTTAAACCAAGTGAAGCCAATTTATTTTGTACTTCTTCTAAGGATTTCTTGCCAAGATTTCTAACCTTCATCATATCTTCTTCCGTCTTATAGGTCAGTTCCTCTACAGTATTAATGCTTGCCCTCTTCAAGCAATTAAATGACCTTACGGAAAGATCTAATTCTTCTATCGTCATTTCCAAGACTTTGTCCTTTTTATCTTCTTCTTTTTCAACCATTATTTCTACATCGCTTACATGTTCTGTTAGGGTTATAAATAAATTTAAATGTTCATTTAATATCTTTGCACCTAAGCTGGCTGCTTCATCCGGCTTTATGGCACCGTTAGTCCATATTTCCAATGTAAGTTTATCAAAGTCAGTTCTATTGCCTACTCTAGTGTTTTCAACAAAGTAATTAACCTTTTTAACAGGTGTGAATATGGAGTCTATGGGTATAACACCAATAGGTTGACCTGACTGCTTATTCTTCTCGGCAGTTGCATATCCTCTGCCTTTTTCAACAGTCATCTCCATATATAACCTGCTTTCTTCCCCTAGTGTAGCTATATACAAATCAGGATTAATTATCTCTATATCCGCATCCGCAATAATATCTCTTGCCGTAACAACTTTCTCACCTTGGGCTTCGATTCTAATTATTTTACTGTTTTCACCGTGCAGTCTAAAAGCAAGTTCCTTGATACTAAGAATTATCTCCGTTACATCCTCTTTTACACCCGGGATTGTAGAAAATTCGTGCAGAACACCGTCAATTTTTACTTGAGATACGGCTGCCCCGGGTAAAGCTGATAAAAGTATCCGCCTTAAAGAATTACCAAGTGTTATACCATTGCCTCTCTCCAAGGGTTCAACAACAAATTTTCCGTATTTAAAATCTTCAGTCATCTCAATACACTCAATTTTGGGTTTTTCAATTTCTATCATTCTACAAAACCCTCCTTAATCAAATTTATATTTATTCCGAGGGTAACTTATTTCTGCTACTTGGAGTATAACTCAACAATCAGATGTTCTTCTATCGGCATGTCAATATCTTCTCTTGCCGGAAGTGAAATTACCCTAGCCTCCATCATTTCTGTATTAACTGAAAGCCATTGCGGAGGAGTTTTTGCTTCTGCCGTTTCAGCTAATTCTTTAAACTTTTCAGTACTCTTACTATTCGCCTTTACGACTATCAAATCATTGATATCTATCTGATAAGATGGTATATTAACCTTCTTCCCGTTTACTGTGAAATGACCATGTCTTACAAGTTGTCTTGCCTCGGCTCTGGAATCTCCAAATCCCATTCTGTATACAACATTGTCAAGCCTTTTTTCTAAAAGAATCAACAGATTTTCACCTGTAACACCCTTCATTCTTTCCGCCTTTTCAAAATAAAGTCTAAATTGCTTTTCTAAAATTCCATATATTCTTTTTACTTTTTGTTTTTCTCTTAATTGTGAACCGTAGTTAGATACTTTCTTCCTGCTTTGTCCGTGTTGACCGGGAGCATAACTCCTTCTTGCTATAGCACATTTATCAGTATAGCATCTATCACCTTTTAAATAAAGCTTCATGCCTTCTCTTCTGCATAATCTGCAGACAGCACCGGTATATCTAGCCATTTTTACACCTCCTGTTAATCATACTCTTCTTCGTTTTGGCGGTCTGCAGCCGTTATGGGGTATTGGGGTAACATCTTTTATCATGCTTACTTCCAACCCTGCCGCCTGTAATGATCTAATTGCCGCTTCTCTTCCTGAACCCGGGCCTTTAACAAATACTTCAATAGTCTTCAATCCGTGTTCCATCGCTGCTTTTGCCGCAACTTCTGCCGCCATTTGAGCTGCAAAAGGAGTACTCTTTTTTGAGCCTCTAAATCCTAGGGAACCGGCACTGGACCAAGATAGTGCATTTCCTACAGAATCTGTTAAGGTCACTATTGTATTATTAAATGTTGATTGGATATGAGCTGCGCCTCTTTCAACATTTTTTCTTTCTCTTCTTCTTCTAGTCCTTTTTGCCTTTGGCTTTGCAACCATTAAGCCATACCTCCTTCTTTTAATAAGTTTATTACTTTCTTCTTCTGACTCCTACAGTTCTCTTAGGACCTTTTCTCGTTCTGGCATTTGTCTTAGTTCTCTGTCCTCTTACAGGAAGTCCCCTTCTATGGCGAATTCCTCTGTAGCAACCTATTTCCATCAGCCTTTTAATATGCAATGCAACTTCTCTTTTTTGGTCACCTTCAACTTTATAACTTTTATCTATAACTTCTCTCAGTCTTCCAACTTCCGCTTCTGTTAAATCTTTTACCCTAGTATCAGGATTAACTCCGGCTTCGGTCAGTATTTTATTCGATGTTTTTCTTCCAATACCATATATATAAGTGAGACCAATCTCTGTTCTCTTATCTCTGGGTAAGTCCACTCCGGCGATTCTTGCCATTAATATCTACACCTCCAATTGTAAATTCAATATATTATGGGAAATCAATCAATTTACCCTTGTTTTTGCTTGTGTTTCGGATTTTCGCAGATAATCATCACTTTACCTTTTCTTTTAATTATCTTGCACTTTTCACACATTGGTTTTACCGATGGCCTGACTTTCATTTCATAACCTCCT
>CAYXUX010000017.1:14750-22848 GCA_964468275.1 uncultured Clostridiaceae bacterium | reverse complement strand
ATTCTCTCTTTTCGCCATCAGAAAGAATGTGAGCGGTTTTTTCAAAGAATTTTTGACCTAATGTTGTATTAAGTCCATGCAGCCAACTGTTCATACTAATAAAAAAAGGAATATCTATTACTTTACCTTCGAGTTTATTAGAAAAAGCATTTAAAAAAGCTTCATGAAAAGGGGCATTTCTATTAGCTGTGGCATCTTTGGGAAAACTCTCAAATCTTGAAAAAAGGACTTCTATTATCAGCAAAGATATCTTTTCTATTTTTTCATTTGATAATTTCACATCTATCTTCCCTTCATATGAAATATTATTTCTGAATAAGCACCTTTATCTTTTTCTGTTCGATTCAATACCGGTCTTTTATATTGTTTTACAATCTCCATACCAGAATTATCAGCAATTTTCGGATATAAATTGTATTTATCATTCGCCACTAAAAAAACATCAAAATCATCAGTTAAAAACTGCTTACAATTATTTAAAACTGAAGATATTCCCTTTACATAGGAATCTCTAGCCTCTTTACCTTGTCCTTTAAATAAAGGTCCTATCTCTAGTTCATCGTTTCTTTCATATCCAAATAAATCGTATGCATAGGCATGTTGCTCATGATAATCTATCAGCCCAACATAAGGAGGACTAGAAAATATACCTTTTATTCCTTTTTCGCCCGCTAACCTATATAAGACAGGATTTTTCCTATTTAAACATTCCACAATATCAATATTTCTCGAATCTCCAGTAATACAAATCTGTTGTGTATTTGTTCTAATTCTATCAAATTCATTAAGCCTTTTTATGGTATCGTTACAATACCTTTCAAACCAATTCTGAATAGTAAACAACGGTTTACATATCTTCCCATGTTTTGTACAATAATATGTTGCTATAACAGGTTCTTTTAAAGTTGCTAAATCCGAATGGGTTGTTGCCCTGCAAGATCTTATAGTCCTACTTAGTATTATAGCAAGTACTTTTTTTATATCCTTATATTTAATATCTTTAATAAGATTGAAAACAATATCTATTTCCTCTCTAACAGGTCTTAAAAACCACTTGTTAAGAAAAGTGTCTTGTTTTTCTTGTAACAATTCTAATTCATATTTTTTAATCAAATTATTATATATTGATAAAAATAATTTTTCTTTTTCTTTGCCATATATATTTGGATTTATTTCTTTGTTTCTAACCTTATACTTATACTCTGGTGAAGGGAAGTACTTATTATTGAATTTAGCAAGTTCTTCAAACAGCTCATTTTCAAACTTAATCGTATTGGAGTGTTTATTATGATATTTTAATTCTTTAATTATATTTTTTGTTGCTTCGTATAATCTGTTAAAATCGTATTTACCTACTTTAACATTGCTAATCAATGTATTAAAAGCAGAAATATCAATGCCAATTGAATGCATACCTAATTCATTAGCTTGAACTAAAGTGGTTCCGCTTCCACAAAAAGGATCCAGTATAATATCTCCCCTTCTGAAAAATACATCTTCTTTAAAGCTATCAATATGGTCATCTAAAAAATATTCAACTAGTTGAGGAATGAATTTTCCTTTATATGGATGAAGCCTATGGACATGCTTAGTTGTCTCACTTTCTTTATATTTATCAAAAGATAATTCCCAATTTAAGTCGTGTCCCAGTTTTTCCTTCCAATCAATTTCTCTTGCTCCATGAAAGGATTTATAATATTTGATAATATCTCTCTTATTCACTAGTGTGGCTCCATTTTTTTCATGACGTTTTACCCTACCATATTGAATCAAATACGAAATATTTGAAGTCGTTATGTCCTTTTTTAGATATGATGAAGCTAGCTCACTAGCTTCCCTTATTGTCATTAATTCTAAAGTCATATTTATTAAGACCCCCTAAATAGTATCTATTAATAGTAATTATACAGTAAATATTCTTTATTGAAAAGAATAAGGCTTTAGTGTTTATGTTACCTTAACCATTTCTGATAAGCAGCTTATTATATTTACTACGATTGCTGAGCTCCCTCTTTCATCCACAACGCAATCTTAATCAGACATTAATATTCTACAATAAAAAATATAAGTATATACAATGCCTGAATTTCTATATTAATATGATACCATATTTCCTATTGCTTACGTAATACTATAAACTTAGCCATTCTAATGTTATAATACCTTTGTGGTGATGATATGATTGAAATAAAACTATCCGTTAGGAATTTAGTAGAATTCATACTTCGTTCCGGTGATATAGATTCGGGTTTTGTTCAAATGAACAGAGCCTTGGAAGGGGCAAAAGCCCATAGAAAGTTACAAAAATCCTATGGCGATGATTATCTGGCCGAGGTTCAATTGAAAAAAACTATAAAATTTGAAAACTATAATTTGACAATCGAAGGCAGGGCCGACGGTATACTCCATGAGGGTGACAGCATAGTCATTGATGAAATCAAATCTGTTACAATACCTCTTGATCTGGTTGATGAAAATTATAACACTACTCATTGGGCCCAAGCCATATGTTACGGTTATATATATGCGGAAAAAGAGGAACTGGAAGGGCTTATTATTCAACTTACCTATATTCATTTAGAGTCAGATGCAATTAAAAATATAAGAAAAGTCTTTACCTTTTACGAGCTTGAAAAGTATTTTTTTGATTTAATAAGAAAGTATTGTATATGGGCTGACTTAAGCAATTCTTGGGTTACAATTCGAGACAATTCTATCGATGAATTGGAATTCCCCTTCCCTGAATATAGGAAGGGACAAAGAATGATGGCTGCTGCTATTTACAGGGCTATACGAGATGAAGAAATACTTTTTGTTCAAGCCCCTACCGGTATCGGAAAAACTGTTTCTGCTATATTCCCTGCTATTAAGGCTATGGGAGAGAATATGAGTTCTAAAATGTTCTACTTAACGGGAAAGACTACCACTCAAATAATAGCGGAGGAAACTTTTCAAATCATGAGGGATAAAGGTTTAAAATTTATATCAATAACTATAACTGCAAAGGATAAGATTTGCTTTTTGGATGAAAGAAATTGCAGCCCCAACCACTGCAAATATGCTAAAGGCCACTATGATAGAGTGAACGATGCCTTACTGGATATGTTACAAAACGAAACCTCTATTGATAGAAATAAAATTATAGATTATGCGGAAAAATATATGGTGTGTCCCTTTGAATACTCTTTGGACTTAGCTCTTTGGGCTGATTGTGTTATTTGCGATTATAATTACCTCTTTGATCCCAATGCAGGTTTAAAAAGATTTTTTGCTGATAGAAAAACTGATTTTGTTTTTCTTATTGATGAAGCCCACAATCTGCCGGACAGAGGAAGAGAAATGTATTCTGCTGAATTAGAAAAAAAGGACTTTTTGAATATCAAAAGATATATGAAAGATAAAAATAAAGAGCTTTATAATGTTTGTGATATTATTAATAAATATTTCATTGATATAAGAAAAAGGCTTGGAAAAGAAGTGTTTTTAGAATGTGAAGAGGAAAAAGACTTATATCCTTTGTTAAATACTTTCATAAATAAAATGGATAAATATTTGGCAATGAATAAAAATCCCAATAGTGAAAAAGAGCTAACAGACACATATTTCAATGTACTAAACTTTTTAAAAATTACTGAGCTTTATGACGAGCATTACACTACTTATATTGAAAGGCATAGAAATAATGTACTGCTGAAGCTTTTCTGTCTGGATCCTTCGTTATTACTAAATCAGTTTTTGAAAAAGGGACGAACGGGTATATTTTTTTCCGCTACTTTATTACCCAAAGACTACTTTCTTGAATTGCTTGGAGGGGAAGAAGAAAGCAAATTTTTATATCTTAATTCGCCTTTTGACACAAAAAACAGGTGCCTTTTGGTGGCTGATAATGTGGAAACCCGTTACAGCAAAAGAGAAAACAGTTATGATAAGATAGCTTACTATATAAATAGTACGATAATACAAAAGCAAGGAAATTATATTGTATACTTCCCTTCATATAAGTATATGAATGAGGTTTATAATAGATTTATAGAAGAATATCCAAATTATAATACAATTATCCAAAGCCCCGGCATGACTGAAGAGGAAAAATCGGATTTTATTGATTTTTTTGAGCCAAGTCCAAAGGATTATAATATTGGTTTTTGTGTGCTAGGTGGTGTCTATTCGGAGGGAATAGATTTGACGGAAGATAGGCTTATAGGAGTTATTGTTGTAGGTGTCGGTCTGCCACAAATATGTTTTGAAAGGGATATAATAAAGAATTATTATAATGTAAAAAATAATAAAGGGTTCCAATATTCCTATATGTATCCCGGTATGAACAAAGTCATGCAGGCAGCGGGAAGATTAATACGCTCAGAAAGTGACAGAGGAATTATCCTCTTATTAGATGAGAGGTTCTCATATAATAATTATCAAAAACTCTTCCCTAAAGAATGGTTCCCCCATAAGAAAGTAGACGAAAATAATATAGGTAAGGTTTTGGAAAAGTTTTGGAACTCAGCTTCTGAATGATATTGGACGATTTGGTTGTCTTATAAAGCTTTACGGGTTGAAAGTAAGCCAAAAAGACCTCCCACAAGCCCTAATAATCCGCCGGACACTATTATCAAAACCCTTAAATTGCTTATTAGTTCACCAAAAGAAGGCAGTGGAATAAAAGGCAACGGTCCGGATATCTGTCCGTAAATATGTTTAAGAATAAAGCCGGACAATGACACTGCTATTATGCTTCCGCCTATGGTTAAAAACAATCCAACCAAAAGGAATGGAAATGCTATAAATCCTTCCGGAGCACCCAAAAGCCTAAGAGTGTTTATCTGCTCCCTATTGGCGTGTATCCCAAGTCTAATAATATGGGATATTATTACAAGAGTAGTCATACCGGCAGCCGCCACTACTAAAACACCTAAAAAGCTGAATATCTCCGAAATATTTTGAAGCCGATTCAGAACTTCCCTATTATCTCTGATGTATTCAATCCCCCCTATATCGTTTAAACTTTCTAAAATTGTGTTCATTTTATCCAATTCAATATTAACCTCTATAAAAGAACTAAAGGGATTATCATCAAAATATTCCAACACTTGAGCTTCTTTGCCAAGTATTTTTTCCATTCTTTCATGAGCTTCGATTTCCTCAACTAATTGAGCATCCTTCACGCCCGTTATTACTTTAATGTCTTTTATCAAAAAAGCAATATCCTCATCGCTAAATTTTTCATCAAAATAAACGCTGATTTCCGCTTCTTCCTGAATGGCTCCAAGCACATCGCCGCTTATCCACCATCCTGATATTACCATGGTGAGAATAAACAATATGAGAGCTATACTGAGAAGCGTAACCATATTGGAAAGCAAATTTAAACTTATTATATTTTTAACTTCTTTCAAAAAATACCCCAAATTGTAAAAATACTTTTTCATTATGATTATCCTAGCCTTTCTACAGTTATGCGACCTTTATCAATGCTGATAAGCATGGAGTCCTTTTCCCCATTGATAAGATGAGTGGCATGCGTGGTTATAATCACTGTGGTATCCTTGCTCTTAAAAGAAGTCAAGAGCTTTAAAATATTCTGTGCATTCTCTTTATCCAAATTACCTGTAGGCTCGTCAGCCAATATGAGAATCGGTTTTCTGGCCACTGCTCTGGCGATGGCTATCCTTTGACGTTCCCCAAAAGAGAGATTCTCCACCGGTGTAGACTTTTTATGGGTCAGTCCCACCCTTTCCAATGCTTCCTTTGCATTATTTTTCATCACTTGGGACGAGATATTTAAAAATCTCATACCAAGAATAATATTATCCATAGCCGATCTACCATTTATAAGTTTAAAATCCTGAAAAACCGGGCCTATATGTCTTCTTAATTCTTTAATTTTTTTATTCTGTCCTTTAACCACGGGGCGATTAAAAACCTTCAGTGTACCGGTTGTAGGAAACTCTATGCCCATAAATAGTTTTAAAAGGGTAGTTTTGCCGGAACCGCTTGGGCCTATGATATATGTCATCTCGTTGTTTCCAATTTCTAAATTAATATCATGTAAAGCCGAAGTGCCATCGGGGTAGCTGAAATTAACGTCCTTTGCTACAATCATCAGTCTGCCTCCTAAAACAATTTTAATGTTGATACAAGTTCTATATATCCTTGCTTGATTTCTACATAATCCAATTTGTTTCCGTAGAGTTGGGGTTTTAGGTTTATTAATAATCTGTTTTCCTTAAGAAGTTCTTCAATGGTACGGCTTTCAAGGGGCATCCCATAAAAGCTTCCTTCTTCCACCACTAATTCCAAAAATGTCCCATCAATAACTATAAGCTTGCCCTCCAGCACTATATTGCTATCAGGTAATTCCAAAATGATTTTATCCGGTACAAAGCTAAAAATTATTTTAGGGAGTATCGGATATTTCTTTACTATATCATTAAAAACATTCTCTTTTATTGTTCCTTTTACCTTTAAAAATGAAAATGTTAAGTCCATTGCATCCGCAGGCAGCTCTTCCTCTGATATTATACGTGACAACTCTTTTATCGTATTGGAAAGTGTACCTCCAATTTGATTCCATGCTTTTTGCAAAATTGATAGGTATTCTTGGTAATATTCCTTCTCTCCTTCTAAAGATGCCAAATATTTCTCTATTTCCTGTTTATGACGAATCTTATTGGAAAGGGTTTCTTCCAACTGTTTGCGTTTTTCCTCTGCTAATATATATTTATCATCAAGGTCCTTTTTTGCTAAAAGTAATTTGTCCTTGCTTTTTTCAATAGTGCTCAGCAGTTCGCCTGTATTTCTTGTTATATCCTGCAAAGTATTTATGCTCCTAAGCAGCATAGCCAAGCTATTTGAATTTAGGATTATTTCTATATATGACCCGGGACCCATCCTTTGATAGCTTTTTAAAACTTGTTTAAGGGCTTCTTTCTTTTTTCCATAAATATCTTCTTCTTGTCCTATTTGTATCTCTAATTTTCCTACTTCTTTACCGATACTCTCCATTTCCTCAATCAATCTTTCTTCGTCTCTTTCAATATCTTCAATCTCTTGTACCAGAACAAATAGCTTTTCAACCACTTCTTTCTCTTCTTCCGTGATTCCCGTAAGCTTTTTATGAATTTCCTCCAAGGGTTGTCCGACGACAAAGCTTGTCTGAGAAAAAAATATAATAATTATAATTGTAACGGATAGAAATCTAAGCATTACTCTATCATTTTTAAACATTGCGCTACCCCTTTATTTTATCACTGCTATCTATATTAATTCTGTTTTTCTGCTTTAAAACTTTAATATCTATTTCTGCAATCAGCACTCCTGCCAAAAGTATGGCGGCTCCAACATATCCTTTTGGCGGCAGTATTTCCTGTAAAAATATAAAAGCAAATATCGCAGAAAAGACAGGCTCCAAAGATAGGATAAGTCCTGTATGCGTAGCAGTGGTATGTTGCTGTGCTATAGTCTGTACAACATATCCTATGGCAGTACAAAATATACTTAGTAATAAAACTGAAATCCAAGACAATCCGGTACTGGGCAATCCGAAATTCTCAAGTGCTAGAGAAGAAATCAAGCTGAATAACCCGGCAAATCCCAACTGCAATACTCCCAAAGCAATAGGTTCCACCTGTCTTGTAAATATCTCTATTACAATAACATGAATAGAGCATAATAGAGCACATAATATGCACAACAAGTCCCCGAAGTTCATTTTGAATTCTGCATCTAAAGACAACAATGCTATTCCTATAAAAGCTAAAATAACTCCTATAATAACTCTTCTTTCTATTTTTTGTTTTAAAAAGAAAAAAGAAATAATAGGTATCAATATTACAGATAAGCTGATTAAAAATCCTGCATTTGAAGCAGTAGTGTATCCCAGACCGAAAGCCATTAGGATGAACATTCCAAATAGCAGTATCCCTAAGAAAAACGCAAGCTTAACCGTCTTTAATCCTGTATTTAGTATTTTTTTATGGAATATTGCAGCCGATACCAGAAAACCGATTATGAAGCGCAGAGCAGTCAGATTAAGGGGTTCCAACCCTTCCAGCCCCATCTTTGTAAGCATATAAGATGCACCCCATATGATAGTAAT
>CAYXUX010000017.1:1658-14650 GCA_964468275.1 uncultured Clostridiaceae bacterium | reverse complement strand
ACCCTTCCAGCCCCATCTTTGTAAGCATATAAGATGCACCCCATATGATAGTAATTCCAAGGAGCATTAAATCAGCTTTTATTTGTTTATTCATAGGTATGATTCCTTTCCTAGAAAAATATTTGCCTGCAATACATCTTATAAGACTCTTCGCTATCGCTCAGAGTGACAGTGAAGGAAGGCTCAGAGCGACAGTGTTGGAGGTCGCAGAGTAACAATGTTGGGAATCCTAGAGTAACGCATTCTATATTCGTCATTCTGAACGCCAGTGAAGAATCTTAAAAGTCTCGATAAGAGAAGACTCTTCGCTATCGCTCAGAGTGACAGTGAAGGAAGTCTCAGAGTGATAGTGTCGGAAACCTCCGTGACAGCAAGAAAAAACTCTGAGTAATCGTAATGGGTCTGTGTATATTATAACTAATTCGTTTAATAATTGTAACATATTTATCAGTAAATAAATATTGGTTATGATATAAAAATAGTTTATAATATTTTATATAACAAATAATTATTGTTATAATTTTAAAAGAGGGGGTGAAAAATTGCAATACATAGTGACAGGTTTAGACGGTACGGATGAAAAAGCCATTGACAGAAGACTTGCTGCCAGAGAAGAACATTTAAAGGGTGTGGAGAGGCGTTTTAATGCAGGAGAACATTTATACGGCGCAGCACTTTTAGATGACACGGGAAAAATGATTGGCTCACAGATGATTGTTGAATACCCATCCTTGGATGAACTTAACAAATGGCTTGATGAAGAACCTTATATTTTGGGAAAAGTCTGGGAAAAGGTTGAGATAAAGCCTTGCAAGGTAGCACCTCTTTTTATGGAGCTTTATAAGTAAATGCATGAAAAAAGCTATTATATACTTCTTTTTTAATAAGCTATCGTAAAACACGATAGCTTATTTATATATTCTATGAATTTTATAAAATGAAATGATAAGTATCCGGTTCTAATAGTTAATTGAAACCTTTTTTAACTTATATAATTCTCTCCAAAAACACCTACTGTTTGAAGAAAAGGTGTGAAGCTTTGTCCATCCCATTCAAGAGAAGTTTGAACAAAACCAAGACCATCGGCATGGTATCTTCCCGCAATCAATTGCATTGCATATAGACCATAAGTACCGTCTCGGTTAAAATCTATAGGAAACAAGCCGCTTAATGGGTCTACCCAACCGCTGATAGGCTCCTTTAAAGTACCGTCTTTATTATAAATCTCTGATAAATATTCTTGCCCTTTCCAAGCTAAATCCAAAATATATTTTTTATTATTTGCCTTGCTTATAACCTCTGCCTTATAATTATCAAGATAATTTACCTCATATTGATATTCGTTATTAAAATTTTCAAAATCAAAGATTTTTCTCAGCCTATTATTTTCTAAAGTATAAATATAATAATATGCTATTGCACCGCTGCCTCCGGAATCAATGGCGATAAATATATCATCCGCCTTATTTCCGGTGAAATCCCCTAAAAATAATGTGGGATTATAACCTGAATCTTGCTTCAGCATTACTGCAGTTACTTTTCCGGTTTTACCATCTATAAGCCTAAGATTTACATTGTCTCTAAAGGGACTGCTGTTGCCATAAGGTTTGCTGCCAAATAAATATACGAAATCCACTATGCCGTCACCGTTAATATCACCTTTTTTAAAATCTAAGATAACTTGTGATGTGTTCTGATTCAAATTCAACACCGCCTTAATAGAATAATCCACTTCCATAATATGCAACAAATATATAATTGCAGCATGTTTACTGTCACATTTTTATGCTTAACCTATTGTTTTCTTCATGATTCTACTTTATTTAACAAAAAGTTATAGTAAATTTTTGAATTCTATTATAAAATATAATATAAATGATTTTGGAAAATTAATATTATATAAGTATCAATATTTATACAAGGGGGTTTATTTATGTTTAGAAAATCCGGCCGCGGAGATTGTGAAGAAGCAAAATGTATTCTTAAATACGTAGAAGGCTCTTTAAGCGGAAAAGAAGTAGAATGTCCTAAGGTAGATTATCCTATTCATTCAGAAGTACTGATTTATTTCAATAAATTGCTTAACAGTGAGAAAAGTATGTCAGCATCTGCTAAAAAAATACTGGATATTGTGAGCTCATTAAGCAGTTTTGATGTTAATATGTCTCACATTTCTTATCAATTGATGGACTTTGCAGGTGAATTGGCGGTTTTAAGCGAATCAAATCTGGCTATCGTTGAAGAAACTACAGCCAGCATGAATCAAGTAAATGAGGCCATTGACGTAACTTCACAAACTTTGGATAATCTATCGGATGAATCTAAGACCTTAGCACAGAAAAATGATGAAAGTATCGAACTCCTGACTGAAGTTCAAGAATTAAAGGAAAATGTTGTAAATGACACGGGGGTAATGAGTGAGAAAATACAGCAATTAGTAGATTTGGCAGTAGAAGTAGGTAAAATTGTTGACAGTGTACAGACTATTGCAGAGCAAACAAACCTTCTGGCACTTAATGCAGCAATAGAAGCTGCAAGAGCGGGAGAACACGGAAGGGGTTTTGCTGTAGTAGCCCAAGAGGTAAGAAAACTGGCTGATGACACAAAAAGTAACCTTGAAGGCATGAGGCAATTTGTCAACCACATTCACACTGCTGCACAAGAAGGTATGGAAAGCTTGGACAGCACATTAACCTCTACCGGTGACATGAGTGAAAAGATTGAGGCTGTTTCCGATACTGTAGGGAAGAACGTAAGTATGCTTAATGATGTGATTAAAAACGTTGAAGATATTCATAATTCAATGAATGGCATAAGGATTTCCGCCAGCGAAATTAATCAGGCAATGGATGCCTCCAGCAGTGATGCGGAAAGGCTTAGTCATATGACACAAATAATACATAACGACGCAAAAGAAAGCGTAGGCTTTGCAAAAGAAATCTCACGAATAGACGATGAGCTTTCTACTATTGTTAACCAAATGTTTGAAAACCTAAAAGGCGGCAAGCATGCGGTGACTAATGAGGAGTTTCAAGAAGTTATTAGAAAGGCCATGGAATCACACAAGAAATGGATGATAGGCTTGGAAAAGATCGTAACTGAGATGCGCATTTATCCGATTCAGACAAATTCACACAAGTGTGCTTTTGGGCATTTTTATAATGCAATTAATATAGACTACGCTGCAATTATTGACGATTGGAAGCAAATTGATGTGATACATTCAGGTTTTCATAGTACAGGGGATAAAGTTATCAATGCCATAAAGCTAAAAGATGAGAATCTGGCAAAAAGAGAATATAATGAAGCTTTAAAACTTTCTCAACAAATGTTGACACTGTTGAATAAAGTAGATAATAAAATAGAAAATCTTAAAAGAGAAGGTACCAATATATTTTAATATTAAAAAGGTTGCTTTATTGCAACCTTTTTAATATATATCTACTACTTTTCTAAAATCAAATAGATCCCAAGCGGACTTAATATCACCATTATCCTTTATAGTCCATGCCTCCAAATTACATTTATAGTTAAAACCATTATCATCCTTTACCATAGCATATAGAATAATATTATCTCCCGGCATGCTCGGTATTCTATAGTCCTCCATCTTTGTAAGATATTGATACCTGCCTTTTTGACTTCTGGGCATAGGTATTGTGTCTATTACAACATCGTTAACTTCAACAATAATACTTACATCGTTTAAGGTAATCTTTGCATTAGGGGATTCATAAAATAAGCCAAATTCATAATTTATAAAGAACAAATAAGCGCCATCTTTAATATATTTCATTGACCCTCCGATAGGCTCAGCGTGGATATCGGCTGCAAACTTTTCTATCGCCGGGGAAATGCTGCCCAGTCTTTCAGTCATTTTCGTATCCCCTGACTCGACAACCAAATCTATATTAGCCCCGTCAAAAACAGATAGCTGAATATCAGCCGTATAATTAATATCATTTGCAGTTTCTGCAGGAATCAATTTGGACTCATCGTTTCCTGCCTTTAATAAGAAAAATATCTTTTCACCTTTATTATAAGTCCTTGGTTTTAAGGAAAGCTGAAATAATGCTATTTTATCTTTCAGTTCAATAAATTCATACTTAAACTCATTTACCAAACTGTTTTCTTTTTTTAAGGCTTCTTCTATTTGATATATGCTGCTGGAAACTATATTGCTGACAGAATTATTTACTGTATTAATACTTAGGTTCAAATTAAATATTTCTTTTTTCATTGATATTATATCAAGACCTGTTTTAATATGAAAAAGCAAAGATATTATCAACAATATCATTATCCACTTTGATAGTTTCATGCTTTAGCCTCCTAATAAAATCCTTTTAAGTGATACTCTTACTATGATTCTTTTACTAAGTATGGAAATCCTTGTCATCCATACTGTTTGCCTCATTTCATGATAATATTACCTCTATGTATCTTACTTGTCAATCCAATTAGGTAACTAACACTTTTAAGATGAAATCCTTGTTCCTGTTACACATAACCGGCTCTTAATATTGCTTAATGGAGATTATGTTTTTTTAATGTAATATTAAACTCTATGGTATATAATATATTTATAAACAAATTTTTCGTATTAAATCTCTTAATTGGAGGGGTGTAAAATGATTAAAAACTCGGATATTTTTAAAGCTATGACCATAAAGCTTGAAGGTCCTCTTCCAAGAATGCCTGAATTTGTTAAAGGCATAAGAAGAGCTCCGGATAGAGGTTTTAGACTGAGTGAATCCCAAACGGAAACGGCATTAAAAAATGCCCTTAGGTATATTCCGGAAGAATATCATGAAGCTTTGGCACCGGAATTCTTAGAAGAGTTATATACTCGAGGCAGGATTTATGGTTATAGATTTAGACCGGAGGGTAAAATCAAGGGCAAACCTATAGATGAATACAAGGGGAAATGTGTTGCAGGCAAAGCATTTCAAGTGATGATTGATAATAATTTGGATTTTGATGTTGCACTATATCCATACGAGCTTGTGACCTATGGCGAAACAGGCAGTGTATGTCAAAATTGGATGCAGTACCTTCTTATTAAAAAATATTTAGAAGAATTAACAGAAGACCAAACCTTAGTAGTGGAATCCGGCCATCCTCTTGGTTTATTCAAATCAAACCCCAATGCTCCCAGAGTTATTATAACCAATGCTCTGATGATTGGAATGTTTGATAACCAAAGTGATTGGGAAATTGCTGAGCAGATGGGTGTAGCAAATTATGGGCAAATGACTGCCGGAGGTTGGATGTATATAGGACCCCAAGGAATAGTTCACGGTACATTTAATACACTTCTTAATGCCGGTAGACAAAAGCTGCATCTGGGAGATGATGGGGATTTAAAAGGAAAACTTTTCGTATCATCCGGCCTAGGCGGCATGAGCGGAGCGCAACCAAAAGCTATGGAAATAGCAAACGGAGTAGCAATAATAGCCGAGGTTGATTACTCTAGGCTTACAACCAGATACGAACAAGGGTGGGTAAAAGGAAAAAGTGATGATTTAAAAGAAGTATTTAGATTAGCAAAAGAATATATGGATAACGGTGAACCCACTTCAATTGCATACCACGGTAATATTGTAGATTTACTGGAATATGCTGTTGATAATAATATAAACATTGAATTATTATCAGACCAAACTTCTTGCCATGTGGCTTATGATGGAGGTTATTGTCCACAAGGAATAACCTATGAAGAAAGAACACAATTATTAAAATCTAATAGAGAAAAATTCAAAAAATTAGTTGATAAAAGTCTTAAAAAGCATTTCGAATTAATAAAAACTTTAGTAGATAGAGGAACTTATTTCTTCGATTATGGCAACTCTTTTATGAAAGCCATATATGATGCCGGAGTTAAAGAAATATCCAAAAACGGTATAGATGAAAAAGACGGTTTCATATTTCCATCTTATGTAGAAGATATTATGGGTCCGGAACTCTTTGATTTCGGATACGGTCCTTTTAGATGGGTATGCCTAAGCGGTAAGCCTGAAGATTTGAGAAAAACGGATAAGGCAGCCATGGATTGTATTGATCCAAACAGAAGAGCCCAAGACAGAGATAATTGGGTCTGGATAAGAGACGCGGAAGAGAATAAACTGGTCGTAGGTACTCAAGCAAGAATATTATATCAGGATGCAATGGGGAGAAGGAATATTGCACTTAAATTTAATGAAATGGTACGAGACGGGGAAATAGGTCCTGTAATGTTAGGTCGTGACCATCATGATGTCAGCGGCACTGATTCTCCCTTCAGAGAAACTTCTAATATAAGAGACGGCAGCAATGTGATGGCTGACATGGCAACCCAGTGTTTTGCCGGTAATGCCGCCAGAGGGATGAGTCTTGTTGCACTCCATAATGGCGGTGGTGTAGGAATAGGCAAAGCCATAAACGGGGGGTTCGGACTGGTTCTTGACGGAACTGAGAAAACTGATGAAATCATCAAATCAGCCATGCTTTGGGATGTAATGGGAGGAGTCGCAAGACGTGCATGGGCCAGAAATGAGAACTCTATTACAACAAGCATGGAATACAATAGCCTAAGAAAAGGCACCGATCATATTACTATACCTTATGTAGCAGATGAGAATTTAATTAAAAATACGGTTAAAAAAATATTCAAATAACATTATAAGAAAAAGCCTCTGTATCGCTTAAATGTGATACAGAGGCTTTTATTATGACTATGATTTAATTATCCTCATTGCATTAAGCACTGCAAGTAGTGCCACGCCTACATCCGCAAATACAGCACTCCACATGGTAGCTAATCCGAATAAACCCATAACAAGTACAATAACTTTAACTCCTAATGCCAAGCCGATATTCTGCCATACGATTTTTCTGGTAAACCGAGCTGTTTTAAAGGCCTCTATTAATTTTGAAGGCTCATCCGTCATAAGCACAATATCTGATGCCTCTATTGCCGCATCTGAACCCAAGCCACCCATTGCGATTCCTATATCGGCAACAGCTAAAACCGGTGCATCGTTTATACCGTCACCGACAAAAATAATATTTCCTTCATCTTTTTTCTCATCTTTTATATTTTCAAGAATTCTAACCTTATCCTGTGGCAATAGCTCATAGTATACTTCATCTAAGCCTAATTGTCCGGCTACGGATTGAGCAACCTGTTTGTTGTCTCCTGTGAGCATTATCGTCTTTTTTATGCCTATTTCTTTTAAATCCTTTACTAGGTTCGAAGTATCCCCCTTCACATTATCCGATATCATAATATATCCCGCATATATGTTGTTTATCGCTATATATACGATAGTGCCTATGGATTCAGTCTTCTTATAATTAATGCCTTCCCTTTCCATAAGTCTGCTGTTCCCTGCTATAACGATATCCTCATGAGTTGTAACTTTGATTCCTTCACCGGTAAATTCTTCATGGGCCTTGATAAGTGACAAATCTATCTTATCCCCGTAGGCTTCTTTAATGGATAATGCGATGGGATGATCGGAATAGCTCTCTGCTATTGCCGCATATCTCAATATTTCTTTTTCCTTAAAACCGGAAACCGCATTTATCTTATTTACTTTGAAAACACCTTCAGTCAAAGTACCTGTTTTATCAAAAACAACGGTATTTATATGATTCAATCCTTCCAAGTAGTTGCCTCCTTTTACCAGAATGCCTTTTTTGGAGGCTCCGCCTATACCTCCAAAAAAGCTTAAAGGAATAGAAACAACCAAGGCACAAGGGCAAGATATTACCAGAAAAATTAGTGCCCTATAAAGCCATTGGTGAAAAGTATTTATACCGAATACTAAAGTTGGTATAATTGCCATAGCCAAGGCGGCAAATACCACGATGGGAGTATATATTTTGGCAAATTTAGTTATAAAATTCTCTGTCGGCGCCTTTTTTAATGCGGCTTTTTCAACTAAATTCAAAATCTTTGAAACAGTAGATTCAGAATATATTTTGTCCACTTTTACTGAAATAACTTTATTTTTGTTTATAAAACCGCTTAGGACTTCATCTCCTGCTTTCACATCCCTAGGCATAGACTCTCCTGTCAAGGCAGACGTATCCATTGTAGTTTCGCCTTCAAAAACAGTGCCATCCAATGGCACCCTTTCCCCGGGTTTAACAATAATGATATCACCTATTGCAATCTTTTCCGGAAAAACCTGCTCAATATTATCATCAATGATTATATTGGCATAATCAGGTCTTATATCCATAAGTGATTTTATAGATTTTCTTGAATGATCAACCGCCGCATCTTGAAATATTTCGCCAATATTAAAAAATAGCATAACCGCAGCCGCTTCTCCATAGTCTCCTATGGCAAATGCGCCAACGGTAGCTATAGTCATCAGGAAGTTTTCATCAAACAGCTCTCCCTTTATAAGATTATTGATTGCACTCACAATAACCTCACTTCCGGATAGGATATAGGCCGTGCCAAAAGCTATAAGTCTCCAAATATCGGATAATTTAAATAAATAAGGAGTTATAAACAATGCTAAAGCTGCTATAAACCTTATGGCTTGAATGTTTATTTTTTTTGTTCTATCTTCCACATTTAAAACCTTTCTACTTAAAGTGCTAAATATTTTATTATAATAAACTAGTTTTGGTCTTATCACAACCAATTATATCATAATTAGTTTTCGTTATTTTCTTTTTCGCGGAATACTAAGACAACACCAATAATTTTTCCATCCTTATTCTTAATAGGAGCGGCACTATCAGATATGAGTTCCTCTCGCCCATCTTTTGAAATTAAAACAGTATGGTTAGCCAAGCCCACAATATTCCCATATTCCAATACTTTTCTTACTGGATCTTCACATGGCATATGAGTCTCTTCGTTAACAATATTAAACACTTCAGCTAGGGGTTTTCCCCGTGCATCGTTTTGTGTCCAACCTGTAAGCTCTTCTGCAGACTTATTTAATATTTCTATGTTTCCTTTTTCGTCGGTAGTAATAACCCCATCACCAATTGATTGCAGAGTAACCCTTAGCTTTTCTTTTTCCGTCAATAACTCTTCTTTTATCATTTTTTCTTCGGTGACATCATTATAAATAGCCACTATCTCGCCTGTTGGCAGCTTAAACACCAAATTTTCAAACCACCGATATTCATCACCCTCTTGATAAACCTTTGCCGGATAATGTGCCATTTTACCTGTTTTCCAGACTTTTTGAAAAATCTTTACTATACCGAATTCATCGACACCCGGTCTTACTGACTTAAGAGATTTGTTAATTACCAAGTCTTTTTGCCAACCTTCAATCTCTATACTTGCGGGATTAATATTTTTAAAGATATAGTCTTTACCGGAAGTGCCGTCACCTAAAACCTCATAAATTATTACTCCATCGGGTGTATTTTCAAAGATACTTTGGCTGAGAGCTTGACTTTTTTCCAATTCTTTTTGCTTTTTTTCGAGTTCGGTCTCCGCTTTTTTAAGACATGTCATATCCCTGAAAAATATAATTAAATAATTGGGGCGGGATACGCTAGCCGTAATATGATACCAACAGTCTTTGAACTTTAATAAATCCTTAAATTCCTTTCTGTTTTTTGTTAATGTCAATTCTTTAAAATTTTTCATCCACCTTTTTTCATCTTCCTCTGATGAAAAAAGCCATTTCTTCATGCTCTTTCCTATTATTTTATTACTGTTTGGCTCCATTTCATTTATAAAAGTAGAATTTACCTCAATTAGTTTAAAATCCACAGGTGAACCTAAATCATCAAATACTATTTCATTTAAAGTAAAAGCTAAAGGAGTTGTATTAATAAGCTGATCCTTAATATTTCTAAGTACCATTTTAATTCTCCTATCATTACTTTCTATATATTGATTATATTCGATATTCAATTAGCTTTTCCTTCTAAATATATCATAAAAACATAGAAATGCCTATGTGACCTATATATACCAGTTATTGGTTTTCTGTTCTTTAGTGTTAATCTAATAGTTCATTTTACATAACTTTTATAAACATATGAAGAAGTAGTAAGAGTTAGCACGGCAGAATATGCACAACGAAACGGTATTACATCACCGGGATTTATTATCTTATAGCAGTCCGTTATATCCGCCAATAAATGATCACTGCTTCCTCCTATTATCTCCATACCTTGATAAATCGGTGTAAGTGCTTCAATCCTCACATCTTGACGTCCTACAGATAAAATTGCTCTTTTCCTTTTTCCTTTATCTATAAAAGTCGGTTTGCAGCCAAAAGCATCATAGCCTATTTCTCCAATAGGCATTGAGGGCTTCTCTCTCAACTCTACAACTTCCGCCTTTAATATAAATGCGTCCTGATATAATCCATCAATAAACACACCATTTGTGCTGTCTTCTCCCAGAATTACAGCCTCACCTATTCTCAAATTGTTTATTTCCTTAGGCAGGCTATCATCAAATAGCAGTTTTGTGGTACAAGTAGATCCTCCGGAAATGTATTTTAATTTTATATTAAAGCGATCTTCTATTTCTTTTTTCAAATTTACTAATAGATTTGAATTTTCTACAGTAGGCATAACGCCACCGTAACAACCCACATTTGTGCCTATCCCTATGAGTTTTATACCTTTCATAGCTTGTATATCGTTAACTGTTTCCAATACATCTGCCGGCATTACACCTTCACGTAAATCACCCACATCAACCATTAGTATTATCTCATGTATCTTTCCTAATTCTTCTGCAACATCAGAATAGCATTTTATAATTTCTAATTGGGATTGTAAACCTATATCCGCATAATTAATCACATCATGAGCTTCGCTTATTTTTGGTATTCTTATTAGCATATATCTGATATTTGGAAATGCATTTTTAACTTTAATAATATTTTGTATCCTAGAATCGGCTAAAAAATTAATTCCGGAAGAAACTATAGTTTTTACAATAGGCAGCAAGGCACAAAACCCTTTTGTAACAATACAGGGATCTATCCCTTTTTCAGTGCATGAATCTTTTAATTGCTTTGCATTATGACCAATCTTTTTAAGATTGATTTCCAATACAGGTGTACTCAATTAACCCACCTCCACGGATTTTATTCTAAAACTATTATATCACTTTAGAATCTGCTTAAAACAATTTTATTGTAGACAAAGAAATACCGGCATAACATTTGTTTGCCGGTATTTTAATTATTTAATAGTCACTCTGTGATAAGTCTTCTTTCCTTTTCTTAGCATAGCACTATTGTCTTCTATATCAGCCATGTTGACAACATGATCAATGGTTTCTATTTTCTCATCATTTAAAGCTAGACCTCCTTGATTTATCAATCGTCTGCCCTCACCTTTTGAGGTAACAAGCTCCGTCTCAACTAATAAATCAATAATATTTATTCCTGATTCCAATTTTGACTTTTCTATTTCCGTACTGGGCACCAGATCCATGTCGCCGCCACCGCCAAATAAAGCTTCCGCAGCTTTTTGCGCTTTTTCTGCTTCTTCTTTCCCATGCACTAACCCCGTTATCTCGTAAGCTAAAATTTTTTTTGCCTCATTTATTTCATTTCCGGGAAGTGAACCCAATCTTCTCACCTCTTCCATAGGAAGAAAAGTAAGTAATGCCAAACATTTTTCTACGTCAGCATCATCAATATTTCTCCAATATTGGTAAAAATCAAAAGGATTTGTTTTTTCGGGATCAAGCCAAACAGCTCCTGATTGGGTTTTCCCCATCTTCTGTCCCTCACTGGTAGTCAATAAGGTGAAGGTCATACCATAGGCGCTTGTCCCCTCAACTCTTCTTATCAAATCAACACCGGCTATAATGTTTGACCATTGATCATCTCCGCCCATCTGGAGCTTGCAATTGTATCTTTTATATAATTCTAAAAAATCATAAGCCTGCATAAGCATGTAATTAAACTCAATAAAGGTAAGTCCCTTTTCCAGTCTGCTTTTATAACAATCCGCAGTTAGCATACGATTTACGGAAAAGTGCACTCCTATTTCCCTCAAAAAATTAACATAATTTAAATCCAAAAGCCAACTGGCGTTATTATCCATTATTGCTTTATCATCGCTAAAGTCTATCAGTTTTTCAAATTGAACCTTAAATTTTTCCGCATTGTCGTTGATTTCCTCTTGCGTTAACATTTTTCTCATATCTGTCCTGCCACTGGGATCACCAACCATAGTAGTTCCTCCGCCTAATAAAGCAATAGGTCTATGACCGGCTCTTTGCATATGTGCCATTACAATCATTTGAATGAAATGCCCAACGTGTAAACTGTCCGCTGTAGGGTCAAAACCGATATAAAATGTAACGGATTCTTTATCAAAAAGCTCACGAAGTTCTTCTTCGTGGGTAACTTGTTCAATAAATCCTCTTTCTTCCAGAACGTCAAATACGTTTCTTTTTTCCATTTAATATTCCTCCTGTTAATTGTAATAAAAAAATAAAACCACTCATCCCTGCATAGGGACGAATGGCTCGCGGTACCACCCTAATTGGCATATTGCCCAACTCAAAAAGGATACAATCTTATATCCCCTTCCCAACATAACGGTGGAAGTCTCCGTCTCGGCCTACTTTCTATGTTTCAACCTGAAGCTTAAGGGTGTATTTCTCAAAATCTACCTTCCGGCTCTCACCAACCACCGTCTCTCTCAGAGGTATTCCTTTGGTACTTCTCCCTGTCATCGCCTTTTTATAATACCTTTGTTTATGTGTTTAATTATATATTCTACCCATAGGTATGTCAATAGTATGTTGTGACAAGCCTTAATTTTCTGTTATAATAGTTACAACATGTACATGACTGTATTCCTATTATGGCTTGTTAATATTTGCTACGATTACTGAGCTTACTAGGCTCCAGCCAAAACCATTTGCATACAAGGGCGAATACTATTCGCACCTACTACCACCTTCCACAAAGTAATCTTAATCAAATATTAATAATCTTCGGGAAAAAAAATAAAATTATACAATATGTGAACTATAGCATCACACT
>CAYXUX010000017.1:0-1558 GCA_964468275.1 uncultured Clostridiaceae bacterium | reverse complement strand
TAATCTTCGGGAAAAAAAATAAAATTATACAATATGTGAACTATAGCATCACACTTAGTTTCGCCACTGCTGAAAGGAGCTAACATTTAAATATGAAAAATTCTTATAAAGCAGATGCTGTTTTACTCCTTGTTACAGTAATCTGGGGCGCCGGATTCCCGGTTACAAAATTTGCTTTGCAAACGATAACGCCCATGTACATTATCGCTCTGAGATTTATTATTGCAAGTTTGGTTTTATCTATTGGTTTTTACAAAAAGTTAAAATATCTAAATAAAGAAATTATAAAACCCAGTTTAGTCCTTGCAGCCTTATTATTTCTGACTTACGTATTTCAAACCATCGGTATGCAATATACTACCGCATCAAAAGCCGGTTTTTTTATCGGTATGGCAGTAATTATTGTTCCTTTTTTTTCTTATTTTTATTTAAAAACAAAAATAAAAACACGAATAATAGTGAGTACTGTGATTGCAGCCTTAGGTTTATTTTTGCTCAGTTTTGAAGGCAGTACCCTTTTCTTTAATAAAGGTGACTTTCTTATGATACTATCGGCTATATGTGCTGCTTGGCACCTTGTGTTCTCTTCAGCATATGTAGCAAAACATGACGCAATCTTGCTTTCCTTTTTGCATATGGTTTTTGTCGCCATATTCGGTTCGGTTACCGCAATCACCGTTGAATCTTTTCCGAAAAATATTTCTGTTATAAGTTTCGGATCTTTATTATTTATGGGCATACTCTGCACGGCATTTGGATTTTTGGTACAAATTGTAGCACTGAAATATACTACTGCTATTCATGAGGCTATTATATTTACCATGGAGCCTGTTTTTGGTGCTATAACATCATGGTTCCTCCTAAAGGAACAACTGGGAGCAAGGGGCATAATCGGCGGAGTATTAATAGTATTTGCCATGTTGCTGTCTGAATTAAACATTAAACTTTTTACTACTTCTTAATCGGCACAAAATGTCCTCCCGCTGATGTTCTGATATCAAATATTGTGATAAAAGCATTTGAATCAATGTTTTTAATAATATTTCTAAGCTTTTTTATATTCTTTCTTTCCAGTATAATGCTTAAAGTATAAGATTTGCTTTCTATGCCCATCCCCTCAAAAATTGTTACACCGAACCCTTCTTTTCTTAATATTTCTATTACTTCTTCAACACTTTCTTTTAGCACAACTTCAGCAGAAACTCTACCTAATGAAAGCTTTTCTTCTATAGTACCGCCAACTAAATTGCCGCAAGCAAAACCACCGCAATAAGCTATTATCAGTATAGGTTTATTAATATTTCCCACAACATTTCCTAAAACCATTAAAAAAATCATTACTTCAAAAAAACCAAGAGACGCGGCTATTCTCTTATTTCCTTTTACCAATAATATTGTCCTTAGTGTACCCATTGAAACATCAATAATTCTTGCTAAAAAAATGAAAAAAGCTTGTAGATATATCGACATTTTTACCTCCTATAATTTAAAGCATTTATTTTCGCAATTCTATTATATCATGAATTTCAAAGTAATTTCATGTATTCTACAGCCTTGT
>CAYXUX010000016.1:3316-23447 GCA_964468275.1 uncultured Clostridiaceae bacterium | reverse complement strand
ACTCCGCTTTCAATAGCAACTTTTGCTACAGCTTTTGCAATAGCCGGTACAACTCTTTTATCAAAAGGTTTAGGTATAATATAATTTTCATCAAGTTCCTCATCAGTGATTAATTCCGATAATGCCTTAGCCGCTGCTAATTTCATTTCTTCATTAATACATGTAGCTTTAACATCTAATGTCCCTCTAAAAATCCCTGGAAATGCTAATACGTTGTTAATTTGATTTGGATAATCGGATCTTCCCGTGCCGACTATGCGAGCACCCGCCTTTTTAGCAATATCCGGATCAATTTCTGGAACAGGATTGGCCATTGCAAATATAATAGCATCCTTATTCATGCTTTTTATCATTTCCTCATTAACAATATTAGCTGACGAAACACCAATAAATACGTCCGCACCTTTGAGCGCATCACTAAGATTTCCGGATTTTTTATCCTTATTAGTTATTTCCGCCATCTCCTCTTTAGCCCAATTCATTCCGGTTTTTCTTCCTTTGTATATAATTCCGCTTCTATCACAAATAAGCATATCTTTAACTCCAACATTAAGGATAATTTTTGATATAGCTATACCTGCTGCTCCGGAACCGTTTACTACTATTATTATGTCTTCCATTCTCTTTCTGGTGATTCTTAATGCATTAAACAAAGAAGCAAGTACTATAATAGCTGTACCATGTTGATCATCATGAAACACAGGAATTGACAGCTTTTCTTTTAATCTATTTTCTACTTCAAAGCATGCGGGAGCAGCAATATCTTCTAAATTTATACCGCCAAAGGCCGGTTCAATTTGTGCTACTATATCGACTATTTTGTCAATATCTGATGTATTCAGACAAATTGGAAATGCATCCACATTTGCAAATTCTTTAAATAGCACAGCTTTTCCTTCCATCACAGGAAGGGCTGCATATGCCCCAATATTCCCCAATCCTAAAACAGCAGTACCATCGGATACAACAGCCACCATATTTCCCTTTGACGTATAATCATAAACTGTATTTTTATCTCGGTGAATTTCTTTGCAAGGCTCTGCAACACCTGGGGTATAAGCTAAGCTAAGACTTTCTCTATCTTTAACTGCTACTTTACTTATTACTTCCAGCTTCCCTTTGTTATCTTTATGCAATTTTAATGCATCTTCTTTTAATGACATTCTTTATTGCACCTACCTTATCTCTTATATTGTTCTTTACCAATTTTATATAAATCGTTACCCTCGAAATCAATAATAACCGTTGCAGGAAAATTTTCTACTCTTAGTTTATATATAGCTTCCGGACCCAATTCGGGAAAAGCTATAACCTCTGCTTTTTTAATAGACTCTGCTAGTAAAGCTCCTGCCCCTCCTATAGCAGCAAAATATACCGCTTTATTTTTTATTATTGAATCAACAACATCTTTATTCCTTAATCCTTTTCCTATCATACCTTTAAGCCCTTTTTCCATTAAAAGTGGAGCATAAGCATCCATTCTCCCGCTTGTAGTTGGTCCTGCTGAACCTATTACTCTCCCAGGTTTTGCAGGGCATGGACCTACATAATAAATAACTTGTCCTTCTAATTCGAAAGGCAATTTTTCTCCTTTATTAAGCATTTCAACCAATCTTTTATGAGCCGCGTCTCTCCCGGTATATATATATCCATTCAGTAATACTCTATCACCGGAGTGTAAACCAACTACAATCTCATCTGTTAATGGTGTATCAATACTCTTTGCCACCTTATCACACCTCCAATGCGTTTTTAGATAATGATTTCTTTATGCCTTGCAGCATGACACTGAATGTTAATAGCTACCGGCATGCTTGCTATATGAGCAGGAAATGTTTCTATATTTACCGCCAATGCCGTCATTCTGCCACCAAAACCTTGAGGGCCAATACCTAAATTATTTATTTCTTCCAACAATTCTTTCTCCAATTTTGCCACTTTGGGGTTAATATTATGTTCGCCAATCTTACGTAAAAGGGATTTTTTTGCTAAAAGTGTTGTCTTTTCTATTGTTCCTCCAATACCAATACCAACTATAATAGGAGGACATGGGTTGGAGCCTGCGTTTTCTACGGTATTAATTACAAAATTCTTAATCCCTTCAATCCCATCAGAAGGCTTTAGCATTGCTAACGCACTCATGTTTTCACTTCCACCGCCTTTTGGAGCAACAACAATTTTTACTTTATCTCCTTTTACAATTGTTGTGTGAATAATTGCGGGAGTGTTATCTCCCGTATTCTTTCTTTCGATAAAAGGATCATCTACACTGGATTTTCTTAAATAACCGTTAGTATATCCCAAGCCGACACCTTTATTAATAGCCTCATTGAGATCTCCACCTACCAATCTAACGTCTTGACCTAATTCTAAAAACACAACAGCTAAACCAGTATCTTGGCATATTGGAACATCATCTTTTCTAGCTATATCTTGGTTTATTAATATGTCATTTAGTATTTCTTTTCCAAGGGGTGATTCTTCTTTTTCTACTGCTTTTTCTAAAGCATCTTTTACATCTTGAGGTAAATAATAATTTGCATCAATACACAATTTTTCAACTGTTTTAGTAATAATATCTACATTAATTTCTCTCATTTGTTTCCTTCTTTCCTTTCAAACTTTTAAACAATAACATCCTGCGGGAGCATATTGTCTCCCACAGGAGTTAAATTCATGAAGTTTATTCAGGAATATGCATGTCAGGTTGCCCTGGCTTACTCTGTATTGCCTCAGGATAATATCTTTTTACCATTTCTATTACAATAGCTGCCTGTCTCGCCATATCAATTCCATTTTGTGCCGTAGTTAGCTGTCCATGACCTGCTATAACTGAATTTCCGGTCTTCAAGTAAACTGGAGCGGCTACACGAACTATTTCAGGAGCCTCATATACCCTAATAAACCCACCTGAACCCGGAGGGTTATCCGTATGTAGATCAAGAGGAACATCAACTGCTTGTCTCAATGCAGCTAACATGGGAAGGCTTAGATCCCTAACAGGATTTATTGAATTAGCACCTATATCTTGTAATAATTTAAAGCTTGCCGGGTTTCCTTGTCCGTTGTGTGCTGAATTCTTGAATTTCATATTTGCAGGCAATTCACCGGCTTTTCTCATTTCATCCAAAACCCAAAGCAGACCTTCATCATATACAAGTACTCCACGTATACCGACTTCTGCTATACGTTTAATATCTTCTATAGCTCTAACAATCTGTTCTTGGCCTCTTAATCTATATGCGATTACTCTTCCTTGTTCACTTAAACGAGTTGCACTGGTATCGTATGCTGCCCTTGGCCCTGTGGAAATATTTAAAGCAACACCATAATGTTTACAGATAGCTGCATATTCCTTTAGTTCTTCTAAAGTATGGCGAAAAGCTCCATACGTTTCATCAATACGATTAATAGTGATACCAATTCTTTCTGCTTCTTCTAACAAAGCCTTGCATGCTATTGCGGTGTTAATTGTTGGGACTTCTATACGAAAATGTGCTCCATCCGGGAATCTTTTTTCTGATGTAGGTAAATCAAATGCATCACCGGTAGGTAAACCGATCTTTGCCAGAAACTCTCTTGTTTTATCAAACACTTTACATTCCTCCAAATATTTTTTTCTTCCTTGATAAAATGACCCTGATTTGGGTTGCTTATCTTTTGTATTGATATTTTCTTTACTTAAGCACGACAATTCGTTAATGTAACATCAAGCTTGATGTCTTTCTAGGCCTTTAAATCTAACATATATCAATTTCCGGAATTAAATATGTTTTCTTCACTTAACGTTAAAGCAAGTTATGTGCCATCATTATATTTATTCAAAACTCTTATAAAAATGTTTTAAATAAATAGTGTTAAAACCCATAATTACCGGCTTTCCTTTAGTTAAACAATTTCTTTATAAAATTATATTATATAATTCAAGTGCTGTATAAAAAAACAAAAACATTTCATAATGAAATTCACTAATCGTTATATTTCATTATGAAAAACATCTTAAAAAAACTATATATAAAATAAAAAGGAATGGATTCCACCATTCCTTTTTATTTCATTTACAATATCACTATAACAACTTCTTCTCTATCAACAAAGCTAAGTCTTCCGCATAGCTGCGGATTAAGGCCTCATCCTCTCCTTCAAGCATAACCCTTACCAAAGGTTCTGTACCTGAGGGTCTTATCACCACTCGGCCTTTGTTTTCCATGCTTTTTAATATATCATCAATTGTATCTTTTATCTCCATGTCATCCAAATATCTATACTTGTTACCGTTTTTAATCCTTGCATTTACAAGGACTTGAGGCAGTTCTTTTACCACAGATTTCAATTCCGAAAGTTTTAAACCTGTTTCCTTCATCACTGATAAAAGTTTCAAAGCCGTTAGTATTCCGTCACCTGTGGTATTGTGGTCAAGGAAAATTATATGCCCGGACTGCTCTCCGCCAAAATTATAACCGTTTTTGACCATCTCCTCTAACACATATCTGTCACCGACTTTAGTTCTGCAAATGGAACACTTTTCATCCTTAAGGGCTATTTCAAGGCCCATATTGCTCATTATGGTGGATACTACCGTGTTTTTCTTTAGAAGCCCTAATCGCTTCATATGTTTTGCGCATATTGCCATTATATGATCTCCGTTAACAAGCATACCTTCATTATCGACAGCTATAAGTCTGTCTGCATCACCATCGAAAGCAAATCCCACATCGGCACCGATTTCAACAACAATTTTTTGCAAAATTTCCGGATGTGTTGAACCGCAATTTTTATTAATATTCATACCATCAGGTTCATTATTTATGACAATAACTTCTGCACCCAGATCTGTTAACATCAAAGGTGCGGCTATATAAGAAGAACCGTTAGCACAATCGACGACTATTTTCAATCCGGTTAAATCTATATTTACAGTACTCTTAAGAAAATTTATGTATGCTAGTGTAGCATTGTTTATCTCCGTCTTTTTACCTATTCCGATTCCTATCGGATTGGGCAAACGGTGTTCATTTTCTTCAATTATATTTTGTATCCTGTCCTCCAGTTCATCAGATAGTTTATAACCTTCTGAGTCAAAAAACTTAATTCCATTATATTCAAAAGAATTGTGGGAAGCTGATATCATGATACCGGCATCAAAATTATAATGTCTGGTAAGGTATGCAACAGCCGGAGTAGTCTGAACTCCAAGTACAACTGCTTCTCCCCCCATAGAGCATATGCCTGCAACCAATGCAGCTTCTAACATATCACAGGAAACCCTTGTGTCTTTACCTAAAGCTATCCTTGGCTTGTGATGAGTTTCTTCCGTCAGCACATAAGCTCCCGCACGTCCCAAATTATAAGCCAGAATTGAGTTAAGCTCACAATTTGCTATACCCCTTACACCGTCAGTACCGAATATACGGCTCATTTAAAGACCTCCTAAATTGAATTCCATATAATATTAGCATATATATTTTTCTTATTCAATTTTACATTATTGCAAATCTTACATGTTTTCCGGTGTCTCCATTCCTAAAATGCCTAGGGATATCTTCAATACATTACATACCGCTTTAGTCAAAAGCAGTCTGGCATCCTTTATTTTTTCTTCCGCATTTAATATATGATGCGTATTATAAAATTTATTGTATGCTTTTGCTAAATCCGTTACATATCTGGTAATAACAAAAGGCTCATATCTTTCAGCAGATTCTTTAAGCGCATCCTTAAATGAACCCAATAACTTTACTAAATTAAATTCATCTTCCGTATTCAATACAGATAAATCTGCGTTTTCATTGATGATTCCTGCTTTATTTAAAATACTGTTACCCCTTACATATCCATATTGTACATAAGGCCCTGATTCCCCTTCGAAGCTTAGACTTTCTTCCCAACTAAATACGACATCTCTTTCTCTGCTGTTTTTTAGGAAAGTATATATTATTGCCCCTATTCCTATTTGTTTTGCTACTAATTCCTTATTATTTAAATTAGGATTCTTATTTTCAATAATTTCTGTTGTTTTTACTATGGCTTCGTCAATGACTTCTTTTGCAAAAATCACATCGCCTTTTCTGGTTGAAAGCTTTTTATCTGCAAATTTGATTAAAGCAGTCCCCACATGCACACAGTCATCAGCCCACTCAAAGCCCATAAGCTTTAACGTGCCAAAAACTTGTTTAAAATGCAATGCTTGTGTACCTCCAACGACATAGACATTTTTATAAAAATCATAGGCTCTTTTTCTATATAATGCGGCTGCTAGATCCCGTGTGACATATATTGTAGCGCCATCGGATTTTATAACCAAGCAAGGTGGCAGATTAAACTCGCTCAAGTCTACTATTTTTGCACCTTCACTATCAACCAATAGGTTTTTTGCATAAAGCATATCTATTATTTCCGGCATTTTATCGCTATAAAAGCTTTCCCCGGCATAAGAGTCAAACTCTATATTCAATATATTATATAGTTTCTTAAATTCCCTTAAACTTAAATCCTTAAATTTCTGCCATATGGCTACTGCATCAGGATCATTCTCTTCTAGTTGTTTAAAATACATTCTACCTTCCTTTTCCAAGGATTCATCTTTTTCTGCTTCCTCGTGGAATTTGACATATATTTTTAATAGTTCATTAATAGGATCCTTATCTATAACTTCCTCATCTCCCCATCTTTTATATGCAGAGATAAGCTTTCCAAATTGAGTTCCATAATCACCTATATGATTTAATCTCTCTGTTTTATAACCTAAATGCCTAAATACTTTTTCTATTGAACTGCCAATAACCGTATTAAACATATGTCCTACATGAAAAGGCTTCGCAATATTCGGTGATGAAAATTCAACAAGTACTGTTTTGTTCTCATTACCGATTTGTCTGCCATATGTGCTGCCTTTTTCCAGTACATCATTAATAATATATTTCGTATATTCACTTTTGTTAATAAAAAAATTCAAGTATCCGCCGGCTGCTTCCGCTTTTTCTACGATTAAATCTTTATCAATCTTCTCTGATAATTCCTTTGCTATCATATTAGGTGATTTTCTCATAACTCTCGCCAGTTGAAAGCAGGGGAATGCGTAATCTCCCATATTTGATTGGGGTGGTATTTCTATCAAATCAATTACTTTTTCCGGTTCCATATCTACCATATCACTGATTTTCTTAGCTATTTCCAGTTTGAAATCCATATTATTGCCTCCTAGTTAAATTTCTCAATATTTAAAAAACCCGCCTCTGTAAAGAGACGGGGTATCCGCGGTACCACTCTATTTGACTAATACTGTCCTCTCATCCTTTAACGCAGGTAACGCAAGTATTGTTCTCCCGGGCTCTTTTCTCTTATATATTGCAATCCGGCTTCCACTCTATCCGAACTCGCTTATGCCAGTGATATAAGATACTTTTCCCTTTCATTGAATCCTTATTAATATTATTATTTCCTATTTTACTGAAACTTTACCTGCAAGTCAACTATATTTAGAGCCTAGAACCTAGGATAACGAAAAAACGCAGAACAAAAGCGGCTTCGCCGCATTAAGTAATTATCATTATGTTATTAAATTATATAATCACTATTAGAATATAAGTATGACATATGGCGAAAATGCCGCTTTTTAGCCATGCGCCATTTCCGAATAAAATGAGGAAATACTGGCGCGGCATATAAGTAAATTGTTTATTATATAGTAGGAAAGTAGAACTTTCCTACTATATAAAAAAACCGCTTCGGGATTGGAGGGTGGATGACGGGTTATAAAATCCCAAAGCGGTTGGCTAACTAAACAAAAATCTATTCGATAAATTCTGAACCTTTCTTCAAAGCTTCCTTATTTAAAGGAACTAGTTCCGCTTTTTTACCGCTAAATACTTCCGCTATATATTCCATTACATTGTCTTCTTTTACTGCTTTTGTTACCTTTAGGTAAGCACCCAGCATAGCCATGTTTGCTATTTTAGTCGTTCCTAATTCGTCAGCTATTTCATTTGCGGGTATATAATATACATCAATATCTTCCCTTGTAGCTTTGATATCAATAAGTGAACTGTTTATAAAAAGTTTACCGCCTGGGATAACATCCTTTTCAAATTTAATCAACGAAGGTTTATTCATTGCTATTACTGCGGTAGCCTCTGTAACTGTCGGAGCACCTACAGGTTCATCGGATACTATTACACTGCAATTTGCAGTACCTCCGCGCATTTCGGGACCATAGGAAGGCAGCCATGACACATTTTTATTTTCTTTTAAACCCGCTTCTACAAGTATTCTCCCCATGGACATGACTCCTTGTCCACCGAAACCTGCCATAATGATTTGATGTGTCATTTATTTCACCTCCTCAGGTTTTCTAAAGTTTTGTATTGGATAATAGGGTATCATATTTTCTTCCAGCCATTTAAGAGACTCAATTGGTGTCTTGCCCCAGTTTGTAGGGCATGTAGATAATACTTCAACTATAGAGAAACCTAAGCCCTTCATTTGTATCTCAAATGCCTTTTTTATTGCCCTCTTTGCTTTCATCAGATTTGGTATATTGTGTACCGATACTCTTTCTACAAATACTGCCTTGGGAATAGTTGCAAGCATTTCACTTATTCTTAAAGGCATACCCGCATGATTCTCATCCCTTCCCAAAGGAGCTGTAGTAGCTTTTTGCCCTACCATAGTTGTTGGTGCCATCTGTCCGCCTGTCATACCGTATATAGCATTATTCACGAATATTGTTGTAAACTTTTCTCCCCTCATTGCCGCATGTACGATTTCCGCAGTACCAATAGAAGCCAAGTCTCCATCTCCCTGATAAGTAAATACTGCCGCATCGGGATGTACCCTTTTTATACCCGTTGCACAAGAAGGTGCTCTGCCATGAGAAGCTTCTTGCATATCACAGGTAAAGTAATCATAAGCAAATACCGAACATCCGACAGGAGCTATCCCCACTGCTATATCAATAAGGTCTAATTCTTCCAAAGCTTCCGCAACCAGTTTATGAATTATACCATGGGTGCAGCCGGGACAATAATGTAAAGGTTTGTCTGTTAAACCCTTTGACTTTTGATATACGATTGCCATTATTTTGCACCCCCTAAAACTTTTTTAGCTTTTTCCACTATAGCCTTAGGTGTAGGAACCGCTCCTCCGGGTCTTCCATAAAAATATACGGGTTTTTTACCCTTTACGGATAGTTCTACATCTTCAACCAGTTGCCCCATACTCATCTCTACGCTCATAAATGCTTTAACGCTTGGCATATCGGCTGCGCTCAGGTATATTTCCTTGGGGAAGGGCCATAAAGTGATTGGTCTTATTAAACCTGCTTTAATGCCTTCCTTTTCCAACGCTTTTATAGCATTCTTTACGATTCTTGCCACTGTACCGTAAGCAGCAAAAACTATCTCGGCACCGTCTAAATTATATTCTTCGTATCGTTTTTCCTTCTTTTCCATTTCCACATATTTCGCAAAAATATCATAATTATGTTGTTCACATTCATTTGGATCTATATATAATGAATTGATTACGTTATGTTCTTTTCGTCCCCTTAATCCCGTTGTTGCCCAATCTTTTTTGGGTAATTCTTTCTTCGATGCTTCTTTAAATTCAATAGGTTCCATCATTTGTCCCATCATTCCGTCACCGAGTATCATTACAGGGTTTCTATATTTATCCGCTAAGTCAAAAGCTTCCTGCATAAGATCAACTGCTTCTTGTATAGAATCAGGCGCCAATACTAACAATCTATAATCCCCATGACCCCCGCCCTTAGTTGCTTGGAAATAATCGGATTGTGCAGGTTGTATACTGCCAAGTCCGGGACCGCCTCTTACAATATTCACTATCACACAAGGAAGTTCGGCACCGGCTATATAGCTTATACCTTCTTGCTTCAAGCTTATTCCGGGGCTTGATGAAGATGTCATTACTCTGGCTCCTGCACCTGCCGCTCCATATACCATGTTTATCGCCGATACTTCCGATTCAGCTTGTAAGAAGCAACCTCCTTCTTGGGGAAGTCTTAAAGACATATATTCAGGTATCTCGTTTTGCGGTGTTATCGGATAGCCGAAGAAAAATCTGCATCCGGCTTTTATGGCTGCTTCAGCTATGGCTTCGTTACCTTTCCATAATTCTCTTGCCATTCATTTTCCCTCCTTAATTTACAATCTTTCAACAGTTATTACTGAGTCGGGGCATATTCTGGCACATGCCGCACATGCAGTACATTTTTCCATTTCCTTTACTGTTGCCGGGTGATATCCTTTGATATTGATTCTGTCCTTGTCCATAATCACTATATTTACCGGACAAACAAGGGTACATAGTTCACAACCCTTGCACCTATCCTCGTCAAAAGTGACCTTTCCTGCCATTTAAAACCCTCCTTCAATTTCCGTTTCCCAAGGCTTTTTCATATAAATTCTTATAGGAAAAATCTTGCCTTGTAAATTTTTAGGCAATCTATCCATTAAACTAATATGTGCCACCACATATTTAATGGGCAAATTTAACTCTTTGGAGACTTCCTCGCATAGCTTTTGTCCTTTTAAAATATCTTCTGCTTGTGTATCACCGCATAAATGAGTGTTATTTACCAGTGCCGTAACTTTTTGTCTTGAGGCTATTTCAATGGAACGTATATATCTTATTGAGCTTTCTTTATTAGAAGTCATAGGTCTGTTAGCATTAAGAACGAAAAAAACATCGCATTCATCTTTATCTATCTGATTATAGAATCGGCCTAATACGGTAGCTCCTGCCTTATCTCCTCCTACGTCTATAACGGCTTCATAACTTTTATCCTGAAATAATGTATATATTTCCGGTGAAAGCGCCGGCAGATCTCCTGCAAAGCTTTTAAGCGTACTTGATACAACCTTTATGCCTCTTTCCAAAAAAATCGGTTCTATTTCTCTGGACCTGAAATAAGGATTTACTATATCCAAATCCGCGATAGCAGTTTTAAAACCTTTTTCAGCCAGATTAAAAGCATAGTTGACTGCAAATTCTGTTTTGCCGCTGCCATAATGACCTGTAATAATCCTTACCCGTTTATCTTTTTCCATATCATCAATCCTTATTATTAATAAACTTTCGCTTTTTCTTCTTCCCTTAAAACTCCCAAAGCCCCCTGCGCCATAGCTACCATTTCGTCTTCGCCGGGATAAACCATAACTGTTGATATAAACTCAACCTTTTTCTTTATCCAACCGATAAAGATTTTATCGTAGGCCAATCCTCCGGTTAAGCAAACAGCATCTACGTCACCTTCCAAAACAGCCGCACAGCTGCCTATCTCCTTTGCTACTTGATAAGCCATAGCATAATAGACTAATTCGGCTTTTTTATCTCCTGCCTTTATCCTCTCACTGATTTCCCTACCGTCATTAGTGTTAAGATGAGCTACCAAACCGCCTTTACCCACAATCTTTTTCTTTATCTCTTCTTGCGTATAACCTCCGGAAAAACAAAGCTTAATCAAATTCCCTATTGGCAATGAGCCTGCCCTTTCAGGTGACATAGGTCCTTCTCCGTCCAGGGCGTTATTTACTGCAACGACTCTACCTTTTTTATGTGCGCCTACAGATATCCCTCCGCCTAAATGAGCTATTATTAAATTAACTTGATTATACTTTTTATCAAGATCCCTAGCAGCCCGTTTAGCAACGGCTTTTTGATTTAGTGCGTGAAACAGGCTGATTCTGTTTATTTCCGGCAGTCCGGTTATTCTGGCCACATCATCAAGCTCGTCTACCACTACCGGGTCCACAATAAATGCAGGAATATTTAATTGAGATGCAATTTCGTGGGCTATTATACCGCCCAGATTTGAAGCATGTTCTCCCATAACCCCTTCTTTTAAGTCTTTTAACATTTTATCATTTACACTGTAAGTTCCGCCCTCCAGCGGGTTTAAAAGCCCGCCTCTCCCTATTACGGAATTAAGCTTAGTAATATTTATTCCTTTAGCGTTTAATGTATCAAGTATTACATTTTTTCTGAACTCGTATTGATCATATATAGTAGGATAGGGAGATAATTCTTCATTGGAATGTCTAAGAGTTTCTTCAAAGACCGGCTTTTCATTATCATAGATTGCAATCTTAGTCGATGTAGATCCGGGATTTACGATTAATAGTCTATAAATATCCAGCATATATTTCCCTCCTTTTAAAAAACAAGCTATTTAAGACCGGCAATAAGTGCTCCAATAGCAATTGAGTTTAATTTAGCTTCATCGCTATCCGCTCTGGATGTTACTACCATAGGCACTTTAGCTCCGACAACTATACCGGAACTTTTTCCATCTGCTAAAAAGCTTATTGATTTATAAAGTATATTACCTGCTTCTATTGTAGGAACCACAAGTATATCGGCATTGCCCGCCACCGGATGGTCAATACCTTTATGCTTGGCTGCCTCTAAGGATACTGCATTATCCAAGGCAAAAGGTCCGCCTATAATGCAACCTGTTATTTCCCCTTTTATATTCATGTCCACTAAAGCTTCCGCATCCAACGTTGCGGGCATTTTTGGATTAACCCTCTCTACAGCAGCCAATACAGCCACTTTAGGTTCGCGGTTGCCCAATGCATGCGCCACCTTTACAACATTTTCTGTAATCTGTTTCTTCTGTTTAAGATCAGGAGCGATATTCATTCCCGCATCGGTAATATAAAATAGCTTATCATATTTATCTACTTCAAAGACCGCAACATGAGATAATACGTTACCGGTTCTAAGACCTGCCTTTTCTTCAAGAGCTGCTTTTAGTATAATAGCTGTATCTACCATACCTTTCATTAAAATCTGTGCTCTGCCTTCAGTAATAAGAGCCACTGCCTTTTTGCATGCTTCCGTTTTATCTTTTTCTTCGATTATTTCATAACCTGATAAGTCCATATTGATCTGAGAAGCCGCTTCTAATATTCCTTCTTTATCGCCCACAAGTATAGCATTTGCAATACCTAAATCATTAGCAGATTTGACAGCCAGCAGTACTTCCCGATCTTGGGCTACAGCCACTGATATGGTTTTTCCGCCGTTTCCTCTTGCAGCATTAATAATCCCTTCAAAGCTCTTTATCAATTTTATCACCACTCCATTTAAATAATTATTTTAAATTATAAATGTCAAATATTATCTGATTATAATTTGTTGCAAGTTTTATGCCATACCTTATAAACCTACTGTTATCAACAGATTAAATAAAAAAAATGGGCTTTTCTCATCAGAAAAGGCCATTTTTTTGCAGTATTTTGCATGCAATATTTTGCAATATCCTTTTTATGAAATATTTTGCGCACTATTTTATACCATATTTCTCTATCTTATAGTATAAATTTCTTAATGAGATACCCAAGACCTTTGCCGCTTTTGTCTTATTATTATCATATTCTTTTATAATACGATGTATAAAGCTTTTTTCTATCTTATGTGTTAGCTCATCCAATGTCATGTTATCCTGAACTGAAAACTCATTGTTTAAAGGAAATTCATCGTCTTGTATATATGAATCAAATTTAGGCATATGCTTTATTTGAATTATTTTTTCATTTATTCTCATATTTATTATCGCTCTGCCTATTATATTCTCTAACTCACGCACATTACCCGGCCATTCGTATTCGGTCAGGGCTTTTATCGCATCCTCTTTTATACCTTCAATATTTCTGCCATATTCTTGGTTAAACTTTTTTATAAACAGTCTAGCCAATAATAATATATCTCCTTTTCTTTCCCTGAGAGGAGGTATCTTTATAGGAAACATGTTTATCCGATAGTACAGGTCTTTCCTGAATTTCCCTCGTTTTATCGATTCTTCAATATTTGCATTGGTGGCAGCTATTATTCTCACATCAATATTTATAGGCTTTGTACCGCCTACTCGAACTACCTCTTTTTCCTGCAAAACTCTTAAAAGCTTTGCCTGAGTTTCTACGCTGATTTCAGATATTTCATCTAAAAAAACCGTTCCCCTATCAGCTTCTTCAAATAATCCTTTTTTACCGCCCTTTTTAGCTCCGGTGAAAGCTCCCTCTTCATAGCCAAATAACTCCGATTCTAAAATTGACTGAGCGATAGCAGCACAATTTACTCTGACAAATTGATTAAATTTGCGATCGCTGGCATTATGAATAGCATGGGCAAACATTTCCTTGCCTGTCCCGCTTTCCCCTATCAAAAATATCGTAGCCGTTGTAAAGGCGGCTTTTTTTGCCTTTTCTATAGAATCTACAATACTCTCCTCTTCACCTGCTATGTCATCAAAGGTATATTTGGCTTCCAGTTTTCGTATTATTTGTTTAGCTTGTTTTAATTCTTCTGAAAGCCGATTCATTTCCGTAATATCATGAAGTACCCCGACACTGCCTTTAAGCTCTCCATCCACTATGATAGGAGCCGCATTTACCAATACTTCTTTTTTATTGGGCCCAACTTTAAGCAAACTGCCTTTTACCGGTTTTTTTGTTGCTAAAACCTGCATGTGCACCGATTCGCCCTCTGCTATATCAACGGTAGCAGGTTTACCTAAAATATCCTTCTCCGACAAACCTGTAATCTTAGTGTAAGCGGGATTTATCATTATGCCTAAACCTTCTTTATTAACAACGGAAATTGCATCCTGTGTGGCATAAAAAACGGCACCAAGCATACTTTTTACTTCTTTTAAATTCGTAAGCTCTTTACTTATCTTCAAGGTGTTACTCTTCTCATTATCCATATAATCACCTTTTCAGAATTATTCTAATTTTTCCAAAGTAACCTTTATTTCTATTGGATTAAGGTCACTAAGCTCTAAAAATTCGGGTTCGGTATATAGTATCGGCATATTATAAGTTCCTTCTCCCACATCATGTAAATCTATATAAAATGCATTATCTATATCCCATGAATTAACCACACTTTCGGGACCTTTTATAATTGCTTTAAGATATATCGGCAGCATTTCCAATTCAAAAATTTCCGATAGATTCTTTATGCCTACATTATTTGTTTCTATTTCCTTTTCAACCAATTTTTCCACACTTGCACTAAATACAATATTCTCATTTTTATTCACAAATTCAACGCCTGCAGGAAGAACTAGAGTAATTTTTTGTTCAATGGAGTTTTTAACATCCAAAAATTCAATCTTTTGTGTTGTTATTTTTGTTATACTGTCCAGCACCTCTTTTTTACCCACTATGTTAACAGTTTTAGGGTTTATCTCTACGCCGGTTAAAACATACTCATCTGCAGGTACTATCCTATAATCTGCTTCGATGGCCACAGATTTTGTATTTTCTATGGGAACAACTACATCAACTTGTTTTGGGTTGATATCTAAGCCTTCAACGATGTTGCCCTGTTCATCACTAAGCACAACTTCCGCTTTTTTACTTACCGTTTTATCCATATTAGTAATATCAATTGTAACCTCAGCCTTGTTTATTGTATCTATTATCGTCTCTGCCCCTTTTACCATAATCTCAGAAGGGTTAACAAAAGGTGTCATTGAAGCGGTACCATTTAATGTGCTGCCCGTAACTTTTAATGTTACCGGCAACATTTCTGAAATGATATTATCGATATTTAAAGATAATCTATTAGATGATATCCAGAAAATATCAACCCCTAATGGAATACCGGTAATATCTATAGGCAATTCTACTAATCCCTTAGACCGTATCTCTTTTAAGTCCACAAATGCGGATACCGTAGTCCTGTTCATGCTGTCAAGATAATTTTTATTGCCTCTTAGCCTTATTGATACATTGAAAGACTCATCATCTAACAAAACCAAGTCATTTACTAATAATGTATCAGTATTTATCAATCTTATAGGTAAGCTTAAATCTTTATTAATCACCGGGTTTTGTTCTGTAATAACATAAAGCCAAAGCATTATCGCCAAAACTGCCGAAAGAATTATTACCGTAATCTTTTTATCCAATAAATCATTCATTTCTTACACCCCATTTCCTTAAAACAATCTGTTCTTTGCTGGTGTATTCATTATTTAGAATCTCTTTTAAGGACTTAGGGTCTAAATATCTTGACAGTTTACCGTCTTTTGCAAAAGAAATCACACCTGTTTCTTCTGATATAATAATAACTAAACTATCAGATATTTCTGTAATCCCTAAAGCAGCTCTGTGTCTTGTGCCCAATTGTTTGCTTAAATTTTGATTGTCTGTCAAGGGGAGAAAACATCCCGCAGCAGCAATCCTGTTCTTTCTAATTATTGCCGCTCCATCATGCAAAGGAGTATTGGGAGTAAAAATATTTATAAATAATCCCGCTGAAATTTCTGAATCCATCTTTACTCCTGTCTCAATATATTCATTTAGTCCCGTATCCTGTTCCAACACTATTATGGCGCCAATTTTACTTTTTGAAAGTTCGGAAACGGCAGTGCTGATTTCTTTAAGCATATTTTCTATTTCCTGTTTTTGCAGTTCGCTTTTTACAAAAAGCTTTCCTCTCCCAATATGCTCCAGTGCTCTTCTCAGCTCCGGTTGGAATATGATAAGTATTGCAATGACCCCAACTGTCATAGCGTTTTTAAGCAGCCAATACATAGTATGGAGTTGCATAATGTCGCTTAGTTTAGTAATAATAATTAAAACAATAATACCTTTAATAAGCTGTTCTGCCCTTGTCTCTTTTATAAGCATCATAAGTTTATAAATAATAAATGCTATGATACCAATATCCAAATAGGTACTCCATTGTTTCAAAAACGGCAATAATTCTCTAAATTCATTCATAGCCTCACCTCAATCATTGTGCAATTTCTTTCATATTAATTATACACCAAAAACCATGTAAAGTTACAGTTAATATGCAAATTATTTTTGATAATGGAAAAATAGGAGTTATAGTCCAACTGTTCAGCTATCGATCCGCCATCGTTTAGCCATCGCTCAACCATTGTTCGGCAATCGTAGCAAGCATAATAAGCTGCTTATCAGAAATAACAGTAACAAATAAGACGATGAGGTGTGGGGGGTGAGGGGGGGTAGGGGCGGTCTGTGACCGCCTGCTATAAATGTCCCTTGTATTTTATTCCAATGTTGCTTGTAGCAGTAAAGGTTCATTGTCCCTATAAATTCTGGGAAATTGAGAAATAGGCAATGGGTTAATACCCAAACCTACTTCTATTGTGTATCCGGGACCTCCGAAATCCTGTATAAACCAATCCTTATAACCGGCATAGGAGGCAATGCCAAATAATTCTTCAAGGGTATATCCGCTGACATTTGCTAATACTTCGCCTATAGGCCTTGACTCAGGCGGTGCCAAGTCCATGAAGTTCCAATAGATTACCTCACCTTGACTATGATATGCTAATACCAACCGAGGATCTATTTCCCTTGTTAAGTCCCTTACAGCCCTTGTTTCAGGCTCCGAAAAAGGCTCCGGACCGGAATATCTGGTAGGCCCGGGACCTACAATCCCTAATTCCAGTTCTGCCTGTTTGGATAAATCCCAAGCCGCATCGTAATTATGATTCAAATCTACACCGCGAATATTCGCCTGCCACACTTCCGAAAAAGGCCTTCCGGTATCATTCCATTTAAGTAAATCATCATAATAGGGATTGTCTGTACTTAAACCGTTTAACACTAAATCAACACCATCCGGATTCACCATTGGCATTATATAGATGGTACTTCTTTGCAGTATTTCTTCAACATTATAACCGCTTAATAAACGACCTTCGGAATATGCTGCGGCTAAATTTTCCGTAAATTTCATTAAAAGAGGTGATGTGATCCATTCTAAGGAATGATGGGCTGCATTATAGAAAACTTTATTCCCACCTGTGCCTATTTTTATATAATATAACTTTTTCCCCAAAACACTTTCGCCGGCTGATTTAATTTCAAGAAAAGGAAATACGGCTTCCAACCCTGATAAATCCCTTTCCATAATTTCATAAGTATAATCAATTCGTGTGTCTACGATACCTATGCCAAAGGGAATAATGATTTCTTCTCCAATTTGTAAATTATACGGATCTATCCCGGGATTTGCTGTTAATATACGGCTAACACTTGTACCGAAATTATCTGAGATATAATATAATGTGTCTCCGAATCTGATGGTATAATTTGTATAACCTTTTAAAAAAGGTTCCATAGCTCCAAATGTTTCCGGACCTACTATTCCATCAACTGTGAGCCCAAAGCTCCTTTGAAAGTTTCTCACGGCATTTGCTGTCATACTTCCATATATTCCATCAATTTCTCCAAAGTAAAATCCAAGACTCCTAAGCATTGATTGTATTTCCATAACATCCGTACCTACTGAACCTATCTTTAAAGTCCTCAACTAAACACCTCCTATAGAAAATATAGCATATGTTACGGCAGCGTATAATATACGCAACATAGATACATAAACTTTACTATAAATGCAGCTATAGCAGCAACTTAACTGTAACCGTAGAAAAAAATAATATTGCATAAAATGCTATTAACATCTTATGCAATATTTCTTATTTCGTGAGATACATTATAGGTTATAAATCCAATATTATTTTTCCTTCTCCGTCACTTTAAGAAACTGCAAAAACTCTTCTATAATCAAGACTATTAAAATTCATCACTGATATTCAAAGCGTCAGCATCCTAACATCCCATTTCATTCGTCATAACCTTTATTATTGCCTCATTGGTTCCAAGCATCCCGGGATTACAAACATATCCCAAGTTCTTTATGACCTTTTTAAAATCTGATGCTACAATGCCATCCGTAATATTAATCACACCTCCGGCCATAGATAATAAAGCGGATTGAACCGCCCAACCGGCTGATAAAGCCAATTTATATGAACATCCTTCTTTACCGCCGTCACACACTATACCTGCAATGCTTCCCACCATATTAATTATTGTTCCAAGCATTTCTTCAGGACTGCCATCCATCAAATATGTTACACCTACACTGGAACCTATGCCCGCCGCTACTCCGCAGCCGCACATCGCAGATAAAGTCCCTGTATATGATTTTATATAAAAGGTTATAAGATTGCTCAATACCAAAGCCCTCAAAAGTTTTTCCTTCGAAGCGCTAATTTTTTGTGCCACAGCATAATTTGTAAGAAAAACAGTAATTCCATGATTACCGCTGCCGGCACTGCTCATTGCAGGTAACTTGCTTCCGGCCATTCTGGCTTCTGCAGCAGCCGCACATAAAACTTGTGCCTTATACATTACGCCGTCATTCATAAAGCCGTCTTTAACCAATTTTTCAAATTTCTTTGCCACACCTTCTTCCATAGCCATACCTTCTTCAGCTAATGCAAGGTTCATATTCACACCTTTATCAAGCAGCTCCAAATCTTCTATGGGAACATTGTTGGAAAAGTCTAAAAAATCCTCTAAATCATAGTTTTGTATTTCTTCCGATGCCTTTTGAATACCGGCACCTATGGTCTCGCATTTTATGCTTTCACAGCCCAGCTCCGGTATAGTTGCATTTAAATGCTTGTCTCTAGTCACAACGCAAATAGAACCTTCCGCGGTATAGAGCACGGTTTTGATATATAATTTTGCACATCCTTCTTCAACCGCCACTCTTACTTTACCTTGCTCAACAAGATTTTTGGCTTTAACCAAGCCTTCTTCATCAATTGCATCAATGACTTGTAATCCTTTTTCAGGTTTGCCTGAAAATAAGCCCAAGGCTCCTGCTATATCCAGCCCTCTTTCTTTAATACCCGGTATGCCAACCTTCATACCGTTTTTATAAAGACCTCCGTCAACTGAAATCTCCAGTTTTTCTATTTCACCTTTTAAGTTTTTTCTAGCCAGGGCAGTGGAATAAGCAACAGCCACAGGCTCGGTACACCCCGTTGCAGGCACTACTTCTCTTTTTAGTATGCTTAGCAATACTTTTTCTTTGTTACCCACAAAAACAACCCCTTTCCTATTTATTTATTTTATTTCTATGTCGACTCTTATCGGTTGGTCTATTATTTCAACTTAACAATTACTTCGTGCTTATCAAGTTCATTAGGACTTTCAACGGGCTGGCAAAGTCGTCAGGCTTTGCAACTAGGATATCTCTCTGGGGTTCTCAGCTCTTATATACATCATAGCATTTCCGATCCGATAAGGCTTATATATTTGATTAAAAT
>CAYXUX010000016.1:0-3216 GCA_964468275.1 uncultured Clostridiaceae bacterium | reverse complement strand
TCCACCCTGTCACTCTGAGCGATAGCGAAGAGTCTTATTATATCCGTCGGGAAGGTTCTTCGGCTAAAGCCTAAGAATGATGTTTAGAGGAATCACGGCATTAAAAAAACATATGAATAACAAACTGATCTAGAAGCACTAATGTACCTAAGCCAAATACATAATAAGAGAAATATCTTAACTTTCCTTTCTTCAAAATCCTTAACAAATATTTAATCGATATATAACCAAATATTGCTGAAAATATAAAACCGATTCCTAGATTTAAAGCATCTATATTTTCTATACCGACTTTTAAAATATCTTTCATATCAAATACAGCCGCTCCTAGAATTGCAGGTATGGAAAGTAATAATGAAAATTTAGCGGCAAAATCCCTATCCATGTTGCGAAATAATGCACCTGAAATTGTTAAGCCCGACCTTGAAACAGCTGGTAATATAGCAACTCCTTGTAAGATTCCGACAAAAATTGCATCAGAATATCTTGTTTCCTCTAAATCCTTAAATCCATATCTTATGCTATCGGCAAAAATTAACACTAAACCCGTTATAAAAAAGCCAAAACCTAATGTGCTGCCACTGGTAAATATTTTTTCAAAAAAATCCTTACCGATAACGCCTATAATACCTGTTGGTATTGTTCCCACTATTAATAAGTATGTAAGTTTCTGAAAGGGCCTTCTCAACAGCATGGCAATGTCTTTCCAAAATACTGCAAATACTGCAACTAAGGTGCCTAAATGCACAACAATTTCAAATGTAAGTCCCGGCTCTGTAATCCCAAATATTTTTTGCAAAAGAACCAGATGTCCCGAACTGCTAATAGGTAAAAATTCTGTAATACCTTGTATGATTCCCAAAATTATTGCTTGTATTGTTGTCATTCTCTTTCTCCTTTTCTTTATTGCTATTAAACAAGATAAATTCTTAATAAGTCTATTATAACTGATTTTAGTACTAATTTATTTTTAAAATCCTTTTTAGCGGATTAATTGAAAACTGAACTGTAAAGCCTATAATAATACCGGTTATTACGCCGGATATCAAGAGTACAGGCAAGTAATAGAATAGTCTTATGTTTGAAAGCACTACGCTTGCCACTATTATTTGACCGATATTATGAAATATTGCACCGACTACACTTATGGTGGGAACATTAAAAAGATCTTTCCAATTTAAATACATATAAGACATGATTACTGCACTTAGAAACCCTCCTGCTAGGCTATAAAAAAAACTTGATATCCCGCCTGCAAAAAAAGAACCTAAAAGAGTCCTTAAAATAACTACCAGAATAGTCTCTTTCAGGCCAAAAACTATTATAGTGAAGAGGCTGATAACATTTGCTAAGCCCAGCTTAACCCCCGGAACAGGAATGGGAACCGGTATAGCCCTTTCAATCAAATTCAATACCAAAGCCTGCGATATCAGCACACTTAACAGTATTAGTTTTTTCGTTCTTGACATGACCACAACTCCTAGTAAGAGACGCCGTCCACGTCTGTCCGCACGCCGCCTTCTATATAAATTTGCACTTTATTGGGGAGACAAACTATGCTTTGTCCAACCTTATTTATCAAACCTGTTTTCACACATATCCTATCAGGACATATAACATCACTAACATATACACCTTCATTGCTTATATTTATATCAATAAATTTTTCATTTTTTAAATCAATATGAATGAATTGTTCTTCTTTCATACTTTTAAAATAAATCCGATCATATTCGCTGCCATCTACATATATTACCACAGCTTTGTTTTCTATATCTTTATAAATTGTTTTTATACCGAAATATGATATCAAAGAAATAAAAACAATAATTAAAATAAGTATATCGCCTTTTTTAAGCTTCATAAAATCACCATTTAGATTGTTTATAATAATCACAAAATTACACAAAAACCGTTATTTGGCTGTCGAAGGCTCTTCGTTTCACTCAGAGTGACAGTGTAGGGATATATTTACCAAAGCGACAATATAAAAATATAGTACCATAGTAACAGTATCAGTGCATATTTATATTCTCATCTTATAGTTTACATTTTTATATCAGTTATTTCTATAGGTATTTTTGGTTACTGTTATTTTGTTTGTATATTAAAAAAATATATGCTAAAATTTTGTAATAAGACAAAGACTCATAAAGCCGATATGATGGCTATCAGGAGGCTGAAATGAAAAGAAAATTTCATTGTCATTTTATAATAGCAATATTTACTTTAATTTTGATTTCTATAATATTTTCAGGGTGTAAAGCTAAAAACAAAAAACCTATTGTCAGAAGTAACTTTATATTAGGTACTACAGTAGACATTATTCTATACGACAGTAAGGATAGCAAGATAATAGATGACGTATTTGACAGGCTGAGAGATATAGAAGATAAAATGACCATAAATGCAGAGAACACCAGTGAAATTATTAGACTAAACGAAGCCTCCGGTATGCGTGATGTTGAAATCAGCCCTGATACCTTTTATGTATTGGAAAAAGGATTGTATTATTCGGAGTTATCCGAGGGAAAATTTGATATAACCATCGGAACAATAGTAAAACTATGGAATATCGGTACGGAATATGCAGCCATACCCAACACTGATGATTTAAAAAATGCTATGGAGCTGGTAAATTATAAAAAGCTTCACTTGGATGAGAAAAAAAATAAGGCAAGACTTGATGTTAAAGGCATGAAGGTTGATCTGGGCGCTATTGCCAAAGGATATGCTGCTGATGAGGCTGCCGCTATTTTAAAAAAGCAGGGTATAAAAAGTGCTATCATAAATCTGGGTGGAAATATATTAACAATCGGAAGAAATCCTAATGGCGAACCCTTTAAAATAGGAGTCCAAGATCCCTTTGACCATAGAGGAGACTATCTCGGTATTCTCAGTGTTGAAAATAAAACTGTAGTTACATCCGGCATATATGAGAAGTTTTTTGAAAGTGGTGGTAAACAATATCACCATATACTTGACCCGGAAACAGGATTCCCTGCAGAAAACGAATTAGCCGGAGTTTCCATCATAACAGATATATCCATTGATGGTGACGGATTATCTACAACAATATTTCTTTTTGGTTTAGAAAAAGGTTTGGAATTCGTAAACAACGAGCCTAACGTAGAAGCAGTATTTATAACAAAAAGCAAAAAAATCTACCTTTCAGAGGGAATAAAAGATAATTTTACATTAACAGATAAAGGATAC
>CAYXUX010000015.1:0-23967 GCA_964468275.1 uncultured Clostridiaceae bacterium | reverse complement strand
TTCTTTACATAGTCCGCGTGTCCGGGACAGTCAACGTGAGCATAGTGTCTGTTTTGGGTCTCATATTCTACGTGAGATGTATTTATAGTTATTCCTCTTTCTTTTTCTTCCGGTGCCTTATCTATTTCGTCATATTTTGTTACCGTTGCTCCTCCAAATTTTGATAACACTAATGTAATTGCTGCAGTAAGTGTTGTCTTACCGTGGTCAACGTGACCTATTGTTCCTATGTTTACGTGGGGTTTTGTTCTTTCATATTTTGCTTTTGCCATTTTATAACCTCCTCCTATATCTTTATATCAATATAAAATAAAAATTATAACATTATGTAAACGCTACCGGGTGTATCGTATAACATGGAGCCCACGACCGGGTTTGAACCGGTGAACCTCCGCCTTACCAAGGCGGTGCTCTACCTACTGAGCTACATGGGCATGCTATCTTGGAGCGGGCAACGGGAATCGAACCCGCACGGCCAGCTTGGGAAGCTGGAATTCTGCCACTGAACTATGCCCGCATTTAGTGGTGGGGAAAGGTGGATTTGAACCACCGAAGTCTGAGACAACAGATTTACAGTCTGCCCCCTTTGGCCACTTGGGTATTTCCCCGTTTATTTTATCAGTCATAACTAATATGTTATTATAATATGCTGTTTTTAATTTGTCAATAAAAATAGGAAGTCATCGCCCAAAACGTAAATTGCAAGTTTAATTGCCCAAAAGGGCTAAATTTCATTACCTCTTACTGCAACTGTATTCTTTAAAGTAGATTGATTACAATTCATCTATAACCGTGTTTCTAATATAACTTATTATATTTGCTGTGATTACTGAGTTTTTTCGTCCACAACGTAATTCCAATCAAATATTAATAATATACAGCAAAGAAATGTAAAAGCTGCTTATATTTCCTTTACTTCTAAAAATTTTTCAAGTTTTCTTTTAACTCTTTGCAAAGCATTGTCAATAGATTTGACATGCCTGTCCAAATCAACAGCAATCTCTTGATAGGATTTACCTTGCAAATATGACATCAAAACTTCTAGTTCCAAATCACTTAATATTTCCCCTATTTTTAATTCAATGGAACAAAGCTCCTCCTTATTTATTATGAGTTCTTCGGGATCCGTAATCTTAACAGATGTTAAGATGTCTAAGAGGGTCCTGTCGGACTCTTCATCGTATATAGGTTTATTTAGAGAGATATATGAATTTAAGGGAATATGTTTTTGTCTGGTTGCAGTTTTTATTGCCGTGATTATTTGTCTGGTTATGCAAAGTTCTGCAAATGCTCTAAAAGAAGATAGTTTATCATTTTTAAAATCTCTTATTGATTTATATAACCCTATCATTCCTTCTTGGACTATATCCTCTTTGTCGGCACCTATAAGAAAATATGATCTGGCTTTTGCTCTGACAAAATTTTTGTATTTATTTATCAAGTATTCCAAAGCTTCTTTATCCCCGTCTTTTGCAGTTATCACTAACTCTTCGTCAAGCATATTATCATAACACTGCAAATCATCTATCTTGGCATTTGCTTTCACTTTATCTCCTCCAATATTTTGCTCAAATCATTTATATTATACATATAATAAAAACTAATTACAAGACAAGTTATTGATAAGACCTATGCTAGTATTTCTTTCTTCTTAATTTTTCAAGACTGCTAAAAACTTTAGAGTTGAGCCGATCTTCCAGTAGATTTTTATTGTGCTTTTCTTTACTAATGTAATCCTTGTCCATATTTTTCTTTGCATTTTTAATTTCTTCTTCCAGTTCTTTTGCAGATATCCTCGCACCGCCAAGCCCTAAAACCACTGTTTGTTCTAAATAATCTGAAGTGGCGACTCTTATTATATTTTTACTGCTTACATTTTTTGCGACAAACCTTTCGATATAGTTATCGGCACTTTCAAACTCTTTTGTATATATTACATGAATTCCATTATATATTTCATGCATTTCCATATTGTTCTTCACATAATGAGCATCAAAGACAATTATCACCCTTGTCCCCTTATATGATTGGTAATTAGCCATAATATCCAATAGCTTCATTCTCGCATTTTCAAGACTATAAATGCTTTCTTCTTTTAACGCCTTCCAATTATTTATAATATTATAGCCATCAATTACCAAATACTCATTCAATTTATTTCACCCTACAGTCTTAATGGATTCCTTTTACTTCTTCTTTTTGTAATCTCTGTTTTGTAATTTCAAATAGTATAACAGCTCCGGAAACTGCCGCGTTAAGAGATGTTATTTCACCGACCATAGGTATGCTTACTATAAAGTCACAGTTTTCCTTTACAAGACGACTAAGGCCTTTACCTTCACTACCAATTACTAAAGCTATCGGCCCTGTTAAGTCTGTATTATAATAAACGTCGCCTTCCATATGCGCACCGGCTATCCATAAACCTTTTTCTTTTAAATATTTTATTGACTGATTTATATTATTAACTTTTGAAACCGGCACATATTCAACCGCACCCGCTGAGGTTTTGCCTATGATAGGAGTTAAACTCGCAGATCGTCTTTTAGGTATGATTACGCCGTGCACCCCTGCACCGTTACAGCTTCTTATAATTGAACCCAAATTTTGCGGATCAGTTATTTCATCAAGTAGAACTATAAAGGGATCTTCCCCTTTATCCTCGGCTATCTGCAATATCTCATCTATATCGTAGTATCTGTATGTAGCTGCGGATGCAATTACACCTTGATGGCTTTTAGTTACTGATATCCTGTCTAATTTAGCTTTATCTACTTCTTTTATCAAAATATTTTTATCTTTAGCCATAGCAATTATCTGTCTTATTGATCCTTCAATCTGTCCTCTTTGAATAAATAATACATCAATTAACCTGTCTGATTTCAATGCTTCCAGTACAGGATTCCTGCCTTCTATCAAATTTTCTTTATATAGGTTATCTTCAAATGATTCGTCTTTATCCGGCAAGGAAAAACTAGGCTCTCTCTTTATACCACTGCTTTTATGTTTATAATTGCTTTTATCGTACTTTTTATTTACTTGTCTGCTTTTTTTATTTTTTATTTCATTTTTCTTTTTATTTTTAGGGTTTTTAGGCATATTTGCTTACCTCATTATTTTTAATTTATAGTATCCCTATAAATTTTTAAATCTTTCTCTAACTTGGTTCATTTTTCCGCAGCTCATGGTTCCCTCGGGGCATTCTCCAATAATACAGCCGGGTCCTGCATGTTTAAACAGTATGGGAGCCACAGCTTTTACCTGCTTTAACATTTCTGTTGCCAATTCCCGAATTTCCCATTGGGCCCTTTGGCAGACTCTTAAACGAAAAAAATTATGTAATGCTCTTGCGGACATTGTAAATACTATCTTTGTTTCACAAGCATTGGGAAATACATATCTTGCATCTTCTATAGATACTTTTTCCGCCGTTTGCTTAGCTGATTTTTCGCTTTTTCCTTCACTCAAAAGTCTCTTTAAATTATTAGCATATAGTATTTCAACAATATCATCATAATGTTGCTGGTCTTCTTCCATTGCTTTAATAAAAATATCTTTTGCCGCTTTATTTTCTTTAATCTGGGGAGGGATTATATATTCAAATTGCTCCAACTTAACGTATCTTTGAGATTGCTGGGAATATGAACATCCAATCCTATGCCTTACTAATTGATGTGTAAGAACTCTGCTGACACCTTCTACCCCAAAAGTAAAATAAACGTGTTCTATGGGGCTTTCATGACCCAAATCCATAAGTATGTTTAAAAATTTTTCTGTTTTTTTCTCATCCAAATCATCAAGGATACCGTCAATTCCCGTTTTTGAATAACAAAGTTTGGCTGCCGCTGCAACTATCTTTTCCGGTTCCGGAGTATATCGTATCAATTCTACCTTCATAATATATATCTTACCCCCTATTCTTTTGCAGATTGCATATTAATATTCTATGTTTTATATCAAGTTTTGTCCATATTTATTCTTCCTTCATTGTTTTTACGGCATAGCTTAAAATTTCAAAAAGCCTGATTATTTGGCCATTCAAATATAAATAACCTAATAAACATTCAAAACCCGTCGCATACTTATATTCCATGACTTCTGCATGTCTTGGCATAGAACCGGTTTTTGCATTTCTACCTCTCTTCACAATACGTTTTTCTTCTTCGGTTAAATACTCGTGGATTCCCTCTATTATTTTAGCTTGCGATTTTGCCTTTACAAATGAAACCGCTTTTTTATGTGCTTCTCCTGCTTGGCTGCTTCCTTCTGCAACCACCAAGGTTCTTATAAAAAGTTCGAAAACTGCATCGCCAATGTAAGCAAGAAGTGGCGGGTTAAACATTTTTATTTCTATATCTTTAATATTATTTTTTATCATTTTGCTTAGATTTTCCACTGTTTTAGTGCAATTTCTTGTAATTAAATCTTTTTTCATATGCATCACCTATACTTTAGGACCTTCTCCACTTTACTCCCGAGGATGTGTCTTCCAATATTATTCCTCTGCTATTTAAATCATCTCTAATTTCATCAGCCAACACCCAATTCTTTTCTTTTCGTGCTTTCTGTCTTTTTTCTATAAGTGTCTCTATTTCTCCGTCCAGACTTTTCTCTTCTTTACCTAATAAACCTAATACACCTGCAAGCTCCATATATAAATCAAGAGCATATCGAATGGTTGATTTTGAAAAATTATCGTTTATATTGGCATTAATATCCCTTACTAAATCAAAAATAGCTGAAATCGCATCTGCTGTATTTAAATCATCGTCCATCGCTTCAATAAATCTGTCTTTATGCTTCAGTAAGCTTTCCTTAACATTTGACTCGCTTCCTGATTCTTCTCTTTCTTCCGCCTTGCTCAGTAAATATTTTAAATTATTTTTAGCTATATAAAGCCTTTCTAAGCTGTTTTTTATACTATCTAAAAGCTCATTACTGAAATTTATCGGGCTTCTATAGTGTGAAGAAATCATAAAAAGCCTTACTATTTCAAGGTCATATACCTCACTCACTTCTCTCACTGTAAAAAAATTTCCCAAAGATTTTGACATTTTTTCATTATCTACATTGATAAAACCATTGTGCATCCAATACCTCGCAAAGGGTTTTCCTGTTGCACCTTCACTTTGAGCTATTTCGTTTTCATGATGGGGAAAAATTAAATCCTGCCCTCCCGAATGTATATCCATAGTTTCTCCTAGGTATTTCATAGACATTGCAGAACACTCAATATGCCATCCGGGTCTGCCTAAACCCCAAGGGCTATTCCAAGCAGGCTCACCGGGTTTTTGGCTTTTCCATAATACAAAATCCATGGGGTTCCTCTTTTCATCACCGATATCCACTCTCGCGCCGGCTTCCAATTCCTCTAAGTTTTGTTTTGATAACTTCCCATAGTCAGAAAACTTTGTCGTATCGTAATATACATTTCCATTAATCGTATAAGTCAATCCATTTTCCTCTATTTTTTTTATAAGGTCTATTATTTCAGGAATGTTTTCTGTTACTCTTGGGTGATAGTCTGCTTTTCTTATCCCCAAAGCTTCCGCATCTTTAAAGTATTCTTTTATAAATTTCTCCGCAACTTCTTTCTCGCTTATCTTTTCTTCTTTGGCTTTTTTAATTATCTTATCATCAACGTCGGTAAAATTTTGAACAAAGGTAACTTTGTAACCTTTGTATTCCAAATATCTTCTTAAAATATCAAATATTATAAAAGGCCTGGCATTACCGATATGAAAATAATTATAAACTGTAGGCCCGCATGAATACATTTTGATCTCTCCCGGCACAAGAGGTATCAATTCCTCTTTTTTCCTAGTAATAGTGTTAAATACTTTCATTAAAAAACCTCCATATTAAATATTTAAGCCGCCCCGATAAAGAGGCGGCAAATCCCGCGGTTCCACTCTTATTTTACTCATTAAAATAACGGTATTACCGCCAACTATTACAATTTCTCATAGTTGGTGCTAACGGGTGCATTTTCGTATTGTCACTTCCCGGAATCCCTCGCAGCTTATAAAGATTCCTCTCTGCAGGTGTAAACAAAACTACTTTTCCCACTCACTGCATCTATATACTTATTTGTAAATATTATATTAAAGTTCATACATTGTATAATTGTATATTTCATTACTGTAGGCTATTAATATTTGATTAAGATTACGTTGTGGAGAGGCCTAGGATCTGTTAGCGAAATGAAAGGTAAGCGAAATCATTTGTGACCAAAGGGATAATTATAAACAAAACTCCTGAATTATCGGGGAGGTTTTGATTTCGCCTGTAATGAGCTTACAGATCATTAGCCTTGTAACTCAGTAATCGTAGCAAATATAATAAGCTGCACTTGGAATGCAATTACATTCAAACAATAATTATATTATGAGTCTATATTAATTAAAGTGTCAATAGTTTTTATTTTAACCGGTCTTCCTTTTATATTTTAAATAGGTTTTCTTGCCAAGATATATATAAATGCTCTCAGGAGTATCAACCCATTTATCTTTCCTTTGAATCAAAATCCTATATCCCTCTTCACTCCCTGATTTTGCCCTAGTGAATGAAAAAGGAGATGCTTTTATTGTTTCATCATAATTATAAACAGTTTCTAAAAAAACTATCCTGCCGGATGCCACATCGCTGCTTATAGGCAATGAAGTTCGAGATATAAACACCATAAATATGATAATCACTATTCCAATCAGTGTAGCTATATTTCCCGAAAATAGTTTTTTTCGTTTCATAAACAATCCCTCTTTATAATTTAAAGACTAACAACCTTTATAAAGACAAGTAACAGCAAGAGATGAGATTCCTTCACCCTTTCCTATATAACCTAATCCTTCAGTGGTAGTTGCTTTGATGCTTATTTGGTCTTCATTTATTTCGAGGCTTAATGCTATATTCCTTTTCATAGTATCTATATAAGGCGACAACTTCGGTTCTTGAGCTATAATTATGCTGTCAATATTTCCTATGCTATAACCCTTTTTACAAATAATATCCTTTGCTTTTTTAAGTAACAAAAGGCTTGATATGTTTTTATACTCCAAATCGTCATCAGGAAACAGGATTCCTATATCTTTATGTCCACATGCTCCCAGTAAAGAATCTATTATCGCATGAACCAGCACATCCGCATCCGAATGACCGTGAAGCCCTTTGGAATGAGGCACATCTACTCCTCCGATTATGAGTTTTCTTCCTTTTACTAATGGATGAACATCAAAACCGTTACCAATTCTAACCATACAATCCACCTGCTATAGCTTTTTTCTCATATAATTAGTTAAAATAGTTTCTGCCATTACCAAATCTTCAGCAGTAGTTATTTTAATATTCATGTAATCCCCCATAACCATTTTAACACTATGATTCAAATATTCAACCAGCATTGCATCATCCGTAGCCTTTTTCCCTTCATCTGAAGCCTTCTCATGTGCCTGTACTATTAAATCGTACTTAAAAGCTTGAGGGGTCTGTGTAATCCATAGCCTTTCTCTATTCGGGGTATCAACTACAAATTTTTCATCATCAATAATCTTAATTGTCTCTTTAACCGGAACACCTAAAGAAGCAGCACCATATCTATTAGCTGCTTCAATGCCAGCTTTTATCATTTTAGCTTCAATAAAAGGTCTTGCACCATCATGAATTATTATTACATCCGCATTTTTATCTACTTCTTCTAACCCTTTTAAAACAGACTCCTGTCTTTCCTCTCCGCCAAATATTAATTTAAATGGTTTATTGATATAAAAGTTTTTTAAGACTTTCTCATGAAAGATTTCACTATCTGACTGATTTATAACCAATATAACCTCTTCAATATCAACACAAGCAAAAAAAACCTCAAGTGAATAAGACAGTATAGGCCTACCCTTGAGATTAAGATATTGTTTATTGATACCGGCTTTCATTCTGGAACCCTTACCCGCTGCCAGTATAATCCCCGTATTCATGTTTCCCTCCAATACCTTATGAAACCTTATCCGCCGCTGATTTCAATTTTGCAAAGATCATCCTGCCCGCCGCAGTTTGCAACACAGAAGTCACTACTACAGTGATTGTTTCGCCAATATATTTTCTTCCGCTATCCACTACTATCATAGTACCATCGTCTAAATATGCAATGCCTTGACCTGATTCCTTACCATCCTTTATAACAGTAACAGTCATTTCTTCGCCGGGTAAAACAACAGGCTTAACGGCATTTGCAAGTTCATTGATGTTTAGCACAGGTACCCTTTGAAATTCAGCAACCTTATTTAAATTATAATCATTCGTAACCACTTTACCATCAAGCATTTGAGCAACCTTTAACAGCTTTGTATCTACTTCACTGACATCATCAAAGTCTTTTTCAATAATCTCAACTGAAATATCCATATCATTTTGGATTTTATTTAGTATATCAAGGCCTCTTCTTCCTCTATTCCTTTTTAAACCATCTGAAGAATCGGCTATATGTCTCAATTCTTCCAAAATAAAAGTAGGTATAATAAGAGGACCTTCAACAAAACCGGTTTTCACAATATCTGCTATCCTACCATCTATTATTACACTGGTATCTAGCACTTTAGGTTGGATTCGATGTTCACCTTTGGTAACCTTATCCTTATCTTTCATTCCAATCTTTTTTAAAAACGAAAAAATGTTAAATAAATCTTCTCTTTTTTTAGTCGCTATGCTTATGCCTAAATAACCCATTAAAACATATAGTATTACGGAAATTAAGCCGCCCAACCAAGAATAGGGAATAAGTTTTAAAGGCCCGCTAATCAAGCTGGCTATAACTAAGCCCATAATTAATCCTATAGCACCAATAATGATTTCATTAGTCGGTACCCTTTGCAACATTTTTTCCACTTGGTCGGTTGCATAAGAGCCCCTAGTAATAATCCATGGGGATATAAAATAAAATATAATTCCACCTATAATACCAAATAAAGCAACTACTAAAATCTGTCTGAAGTCAGTCATTTGATAACCGAAAATTGAACTGATTTTTAAGTACTTAATAATTAAATAAGCAGCTTCCGAACCAAGTACAACTCCCAAAAGTGCTAAAAAACAACGTAATATTTTTCTTAACACAATTTTCACCTCCTTCTACAAGTATATCCAATGCATACTTTTTTAAACCTTAGGAAATCCATGATTATTATAACAGAATAATAAACATTTAATAACCCCGGTTTCTAATATTAACAGACATTTAATACTTCGTCTATGATTTTTTCTATTTCAACCAGGCTTAAATTTTTTATTAACGACAATTCACTTATTAATAATTGTATGACATTGCAATACATTTTCTTTTCCCATGTAGAAAGTTTTTTTATTCTATCCATGTTTGCCAAATAATTAGCTATTATCGCTAAATCAAAAATGCAGCCTTCCCTTATTTTTAATTCGTTTTGCCTGTATCTAATATTCCATCTCTCTTCCATTTTAACACAAGGTCCTGATAATATATCTAAAACTTTTTGATAGTCTTCACAATTTCCAATAACTCTTATATTTAATGATTCTATTTTATTTACAGGTATAATTACCTTCATATTCCCTATTACCATTCTTATAATATAACATTTCTGTATGGAACCGAATACATCCTTATCCTCTATAGACTCTACTATACCTGCCCCATGTGCCGGATATACAACCTTTTCTCCTACATGAAACATAATTTACCCCCTAAAACTAAACAAAATTATATAGCATACCAATCTACTGTTTTTCCTTTATCATCCGGCAAAGACGATAACAATGCTTTTTAACACAAATAACACAACTGCTAAAATTATCGTAGCTTTGTCGTTTAAAGCTGAATAATGACAGTAATAATAAGGCTTGTCATTTGCTTTTTATGATTGACAACTAAAAGTTGAAAACCTATAATTAAACTATAGTACATTTTATGTATACTAGAGCTTAGGAGTGATACTTAGTGAAAGATATAAAATGTGACGATTTTCAAACCAATGTGTCGGAATTATTAATTAGGCATAAAAGTATTCTCGACATTTTAAGTAAAGTTGCGGAAGCACAGACAAGAATAAACAGGGCTGTGGCTAAGTCTGTGACTTCTTGCGGTTGCATACAGGTTAATGCAAAAAAACAATGCATACCAATTGATGGCACAATTGAAGACTTAAAAGACTGCATGGACACACATATTGAAGGAAAACTCTGCGAAAACTGTAAAGACGTTATTGAAAAAGAAATCGGCAATACCTTGTTTTACATTACCTCTTTATGCAATGTTCTAGATATCAGCCTTCATGAAGTTTTGTTAAAAGAAGTAGAAAAGCTAAATACTCTAGGCATTTATAATCTGTTCTAACTTTGCTTATATCAGTCGTTTTTCATTAAAACTATAACATGAATACATCTTAGTCTTTAGATTCGAGGCATCTTAGGATAAGTTTTCAAATTGCTTAGAAAATTATAGAAAGCATGTTTTCTACACTTTTTACTCCATTAATATCTAAAGGAAAGTTGTTTTTTAAATTCTTATAATTATTATAAGGTATAATGCATTTTTTAAAGCCAAGTTTATATGCTTCATTTATTCTTTTTTCTATAAAGTTAACTGCTCTAATCTCACCGGCCAAGCCTACTTCTCCAATTATAACCATGCCCTCATCAATTATCTTATCTTTGTAATTTGAAGCTATAGCTGCTATCACTCCTAAATCCGAAGCAGGTTCGTTTAGTTTTATCCCTCCTACTACATTTACATAAGAATCATAGTTTTGAAGTTGAAATCCTATCCTTTTTTCCAATACAGCCATTAATAATACTACTCTATTATAATCTACACCGGTGGCCATTCTTCTTGGAACACCGAAACTTGTATAACTCAACAAGGCTTGTACTTCAACCAGCATCGGTCTTGTCCCCTCTATGGATGCTATAACGGAGGAACCGGATGCACCTTGCATTCTTCCGGCCAAAAACATCTTTGAAGGATTTAGCACTTCAACTAGGCCTTTATCACTCATTTCAAATATTCCTATTTCATTTGTTGAACCGAACCTGTTTTTTACTCCTCTAAGGATTCTGTATGACATGTGTGAGTCCCCTTCAAAATAAAGCACAGTGTCAACCATATGCTCCAGTACCCTTGGACCTGCTATGGCACCCGCTTTTGTAACATGCCCGGCAATAAAGACTGCTATATGCTCCTCTTTTGCAATTCTCATTAACATTCCCGTAGAATCCCTGACTTGGCTAACACTTCCGGGAGCTGATAATATCCCCGGGTTATAAACAGTTTGAATTGAATCAATAATAAGAATGTCAGGTTTTATTTCATAAATTATTTTTTCTATGTATTCCATATTATTTTCAGAAAGAAGGTAAATATTATCCGATGAAATATTCATCCTTTCCGCCCTTACTTTAATTTGTTTAACAGATTCTTCTCCCGATATATATAGCACCTTTAGATTTTTCCTACCTATGTTATCGGACAATTGCAAAAGCAATGTGGATTTACCTATCCCCGGATCCCCGCCTACCAATATCATGGAACCAATTACAACACCGCCGCCCAGAACTCTGTCTAATTCGCCTATATCCGTTTTTATCCTGTAATTCTCATCTAAAGAAATATCCTGAATTTTTTGAGGCTTCGATATGGAAGACAGCGAGGTATTAGGGCTTATCGTTTTTTCCACAACTTCCTCCACCATACTTTGCCATTGATTGCATTCGGGACATTTTCCCATCCACTTAGGTGATTCGTAACCGCATTCCATACAAACATATTTCGTTTTTAATCTTGCCAAAAATACTCCCCCTTTTAAACAACGGCCGGGCAATAGCTGAACGGTTGCTGAACAATCCCTAGAAAATTGCGGGCAACCGCTTAGCATTTATTTGCTTTGTGCTTAGTGTTCTATAGCCGCTTTTTTAAACACTAATTCCTCTCCGTCGGAATCGACAAATACTTCATCACCGGCTTTTACATTGCCGGCTAATAATTCTTCAGATAGTTTATCTTCTATCATTTTTTGGATTGCTCTTTTTAAGGGTCTAGCTCCATATAGAGGATCAAATCCTTTTTCTATAAGCAGTTCTTTCGTCTCGTTGGTAACTTTTATTTTAATGTTTAACTCTTCTATTCTTTTTGATAATTCTTTTAGCATCAAGTCAACAATCTCTTTTAAATGTTCTTTTCCCAACTCATGGAATACTATAACGTCATCTATTCTATTGATAAACTCCGGCCTGAAGGATTTCTTTAATTCATCCAAAAGATTGTCTTTCATCCGCTCATAAGCTTTTTCCTTTTCATCTTTTGCCGTAGTAAAGCCCATGACTTTTTGTCCTTTAATTGTATTAGCTCCAACATTGGATGTCATTATTATTACGGTGTTTTTAAAATCTACAGTTCTTCCTTTTCCGTCTGTAAGCCTTCCGTCTTCCAATATTTGAAGCAATATATTAAACACATCCGGATGTGCTTTTTCTATCTCATCGAAGAGTAACACGGAATAAGGTTTTCGCCTAACTTGTTCTGTCAGCTGGCCGCCCTCATCATAACCAACATATCCGGGAGGCGAACCGATCAGTTTTGAAACCGTATGCTTCTCCATGTATTCCGACATATCAACTCTGACCATAGATTCTTCATCGCCAAATAGAACTTCCGCCAATGCTCTTGATAACTCGGTTTTCCCAACTCCCGTTGGACCAAGAAAAATAAATGAACCGACAGGCCTTTTTGGATCTTTTAAACCGACCCGGGCTCTTTTTATTGCTTTAGACAGCACACTAACTGCTTCTTCCTGTCCTATTACCCTATAATGCAAAATTTCCTCAAGATTTTTAAGTTTTTCGGATTCCTCTTCTGCCAGCCGTGTAACAGGAATCCCCGTCCAGTCTGATGTAATAAATGCAATTTCTTCTTCATTAACCACAGGTTCTTGTTGATTTGACTTTTCATTCCATTCTCTTTTAACATTTTCCAATTCTTTTTTTAATTCCTGCTCCTTGTCTCTTATATCGGCAGCCTTTTCAAAATTCTGACAGTTAATTGCTTCTTCCTTTTCTTTACCCAAAGATAATATTTTTTCTTCCAGTTTTTTTACATTGGGAGGGGCAGTAAACGTCATAATTCTTACCCTGGAAGCTGCTTCATCTATTAAATCAATTGCCTTATCAGGCAAGAATCTGTCGGCTATATATCTATCAGACAATTCAACGGCGGCTTTTAAAGATTCATCGGTAATTTTAACTTTATGATGTGCTTCATATTTGTCTCTTAAACCTTGCAATATCAGAAAGGTTTCCTCTTTAGAAGGTTCTTCCACCATCACAGGTTGGAACCGTCTTTCTAAAGCCGCATCCTTCTCAACATATTTCCTATATTCATCTATAGTTGTGGCACCTATAGTCTGTATTTCACCTCTGGCTAATGCGGGTTTTAAAATATTCGATGCATCTATCGCTCCTTCTGCTGCTCCGGCACCTATAATTGTATGCATCTCATCAATGAATAATATTATATTCTTGTTTTCCCTAATCTCATTCATAACATTTTTAAGTCTTTCTTCAAATTCTCCCCTATATTTTGAACCCGCTACCATTGATGATAAATCCAAGGTAACAACTCTTTTGTTTTTTAATATTTCGGGAACATTTCCTTCACCGATTTTTTGAGCGAGTCCTTCTGCTATAGCAGTTTTACCGACTCCGGGATCCCCTATAAGCACAGGGTTATTCTTTGTCCTTCTGCTTAGAATTTGTATAACCCTTTGAGTTTCTTTATCTCGACCAATAATAGGATCCAGCTTCCCTTCCATAGCCAATTTTGTCAAGTCCCGGCCATACTTATCCAGATTCGGTGTTTTATTGCTGCCTTCACTATGTTTGCTTTGTCCGGGGCTTTTGCTTTCGTCACCGCCTATTTTATTTACAATATCATTTTGCGTATTTTCAAAACTGATACCTATTACTTTTAAAATCTGAGCAGCGATGCCATCCCGCTCTTTTAATAAAGCCAATAGCAAATGCTCAGTCCCCACATAATTGTGACCTAAGGCTCTCGCTTCCCCGACACTGGTTTCTATCACGTTTTTCGTTCTTGCCGTATATCCAATTACTTGCTTTACAGGTTCATTCCCGACTCCAACTGCATTAATAACTTTTTGCCTTATATCTTCTATATCAGCACCCTTTTTCACAAGAATTTGAGCAGCTACTCCTTCTCCTTCTTTTATAAGGCCCAACAATAAATGTTCAGTACCGATATAATTATGTTTAAGTTTCAATGCTTCTTCTTGTGCCAGCATCAAAACCTTCTGCGCTTTTTCTGTAAATCTATCAAAAATACCCATAAGCTTCCTCCTGTTCTTTATAATTTATAGTTTGCTCTTAATAATCTGAGCCCTGAAAATATCCCTGTCTTCGTGGGATAACCCTTTTTGTGCATATTTATTAATATTAGCAGGTTGGGTTTTGATCATAATTTCATTTAGTGTTGATACTGATAGTCCTCTTATAATATCTAAATCTATACCCAGTCTTAAATCAGATAATAGATTCATGCTTTCTTGATTGGAAATAATTTTAGCATTCTTTAAAATACCCCATGATCTCCACACTTTATCTTCCAAGTGGATTCTACCAGTATTTAATAAAATATTTCTGGCTTCTCTTTCTTTTTCAACGATTTGATTTGTCACTCCATTAGTATTGTCTGTTATTTCCTCCTCCGCGGGACCTAAGGTCACTTGATTGGATATTTGAAACAAGTTCCCCAAAATCTCTGTTCCCTCTCCATACAGCCCTCTTATTGTTAATCCAATTTTAGTTACTGTTTGCAATATCTTTTCTATATTCCCGGTTAAATTCAAAGCAGGTAAATGCACCATCGTAGATGCTCTTAACCCTGTGCCCACATTTGTGGGACAGCAGGTTAAATAGCCCAGCTTCTCATCATAAGCAAAATCAAGACTGCTTTCTAAGCTGTCGTCAATCTCGTCAGCTATTCTCCATGCTTCATTTATTTGAAGTCCCGGAAGAATTGTTTGAATTCTTATATGATCCTCTTCATTAATCATTATACTTACGAATTCATCGTCCCTTATAATTGCAGCTCCCTTATTACTTTTTGCAAGCTCAGGGCTTATCAAATGCTTCTCGACTAAAACCTGTTTATCTAAGCTTTCTGTTTCATTCATATTATGGAACTCATATTTGATACCCGGAAAACCAATAAATGTATCTTCAATCATTTTTATAATATCAGCGGATTGTTCTTTATTTAAATAAGTAGGAAATGGAGTATTTTTCAGATTTCTCGCTATCCTCACCCTACTACTCAAAACTATTTCATTTAACGGGCCTTTTTCTGTTACCCATCCCCTCATTTGGTTTCCTCTCCTTTACTTATTCTATCCAACTCCTTAATCCTATCTCTAATTTCTGCAGCCTTTTCATATTCTTCGTTTTTTACGGCAAAATTAAGTGCAATTTTCAACTTCTCAATTTCTCTCACCTTTTTCATTTTCCCTCCGGATCTGACAGGAATTTTACCTAAATGATTAATATTGCCGTGTAATCTTCTAAATAACGGGTTAAGCCTATCTCCAAAAGCTTTATAACAATTACTGCAACCAAACCTTCCTGTTTCCCTGAAACGGCTATAACTCAGACCGCAAACCGGACATTTTAACTCTTCTTGAAAATCAAATTTTAACGGAAAATATTCCGTATTGTTTAATATACCTGTCAGCAAATCACTTATAGAAAAGCTGGTATTTATAGAAACGGCATTCTTTGACATTGCACATTGTTCACATAAATGAAAATCTGTTTTTTTACCATTTTCAATTTTAGTAATATGAACTGTAGCAACTCTTTTCCCGCAATTATCACATAACATAATAAAGCCTCCTCTCTCATAAATATCATATCAAAGATGATACTACCATTGCTTTAAAAATCTCAGACCTAATGGCATCTCTAAGAGGTTTTGGTATAAGAGAAAGTGTATTATCATCAACAGCAGATTTAATTATATTCATGATTCTTTCATCAATTAAATCCTCTTTATACATTGACTCTATAAAACGAAAAGCACTTTCTTTATTTAAATTATCTCCTAATTCATTTGATAAAATGCTTTTAAGGTAGTCATTTTTATCAATATCAAGTTTTGATATCTTTATATACCCGCCTCCGCCTCTTCTGGATTCAATACAATATCCTCTTTCGGAAGTGAATCTTGTTGTCAAAACATAATTTATCTGTGAAGGAGCACAATTAAACTGACTAGCCAAGTCATTTCTACCAAATTCAATAGTCCCTTCAGCTTCTTCTATCAAATCATTGATAAACTCTTCTATTATATCACTTATCCTTGACATTAAAACCCTTCTTTCTGACTTTGACTTTCCTTGACCTTAACTATTATTATAATTCACCTTAAAACATAATACAAGCTTTTAATTTACTATTTGCTATTATTCTGTATTATGGTTTACTATTTTGTATAAATCTATTTTCCCTGCCCTAGATTATTAATATTTGATTAAGCCTATATTGTTAGGAGGTTTAGATTTAAACTATCTAAATTTAAAATACGGTAAATATATATTTACCGTATTTTAAAACTTTAATCATAGGTCTCTACATTTCAAAACCTGTATTAGTTTTCCTTTTCCTCGTTAGCCGCTTCCATAACTTTCTGTGCTATCTGGGCAGGCACTTCTTCATATCTGACAAATTTCATAGTAAATTCGCCCCTTGCCTGAGTCATGGATCTTAAATCCGTAGCATATTTAAATAATTCGGCTAAAGGTGCTTCAGCAGTTACTTTTTGATATCGACCTGAAGGCTCCATGCCAAGTACTCTGCCTCTTTTTTTGTTTAAATCTCCAATAACATCACCCATATATTGATCCGGGACAGTTACTTCTATATAATATATAGGTTCTAAAAGTACCGGGCTTGCATTTGCCATACCTTTTTTATAAGCCAATGAAGCAGCTATTTTAAAAGGCAATTCAGCAGAATCTACGGGGTGGAAAGAACCGTCATACAATGTACACTTAATATTAACTACAGGATACCCTGCCAAAACTCCTTCTTCCAAGCTTTCTCTTAATCCCTTTTCAACTGCAGGTATATATTGCCTGGGAACAACTCCGCCTACTATTTTATCAACAAATTCAAAATCTTCTTCTCCGTCGGTTCCCGGTTCAAATTCAATCCAAACATGGCCATACTGTCCGTGGCCGCCTGATTGTTTTTTATGTTTTCCTTCCGCTTTTGCGGATTTTTTAATCGTTTCCCTATAGGGGACTTTAGGATCTTTAAGTATCACATCTACACCGAATTTATTTGATAGTTTTCTTGTTACTATCTCCAAGTGTTGCTCACCGACACCGGAAATCAAAGTCTGACGGGTCTCTATGTTTTTTTCTACTTGCAGTGTCGGATCTTCTTCTATCAGTCTTTGAAGTCCACTGCTTATTTTCTCTTCATCTCCCTTTGATTTCGGTTCAATTGCCATAGATATATTAGGCTTGGGGAAATTTATATCATCAAAAATTACTTGATTACTTGTATCACATAGTGTATCTCCTGTAGTCGTATACTGTAACTTGGCGACAGCACCGATATCACCAGCTATAATTTCCGTCATGGGAATCTGCTTTTTGCCCCTTAAAAGAAAAATTCCGCTAAGCCTCTCCTTTTTATCCTTATTTGCATTAAAGACTTCCGAATCAGCATTTATAGACCCGGACATAACTCTAAACATTGAAATTTTGCCAACAAAGGGGTCTGCCAGCGTTTTGAACACATGAGCGCTAAAAGGAAGGGAAGCATCATAACCCCTGCTTTCTCTTTCGCCGGATTTCTTATTCTTAAATTCATAATTTTTGACATCCAACGGCGAAGGAAAAAGCCTTTCTATGGTGTCCATTATACTGTCAATACCAATGTTTTTTAGTGCAGAACCGCAAAGCAACGGTATAATCTCATCACTTAAAACACCAATCCTCAGTCCTTTTATTATTTCTTCTTCTGTCAATTCTTCTCCGTCAAAGTATTTTTCCATTAGCTCCTCATCAGATTGAGCCGCTGCTTCTATAATAATATTTCTAAAATCTTCTATCTGTTCCTCATAACCTGCCGGTATTTCTGTTTCAACAATTTTGTTTTCTTCTAAGACTCTGGCTTTCATATCTATTAAATCTATTATCCCTTTAAAATCTGCTTCCGCTCCAATAGGGATTTGAACGGGTACAACTTTATTTCCAAAAACCTCTCTAAGTTGTGATTCAACTTTTGTGAAGTTTGCATTTTCTCTATCCATTTTATTAATAAATAATAAATGTGGAATCTGACTTTCTTCAACTAAATCCCACGCCTTTTCAGTCCCAACTTCAATTCCTGAAACACTATCCACAGCTAAAATCGCACTATCGCATACATTCAGGCTCGCTATAAGTTCTCCGACAAAATCGAAATATCCGGGCGTATCTATCAAATTAATCCTTACTTTATTCCAATCACAAGGTGCCACAGCAGCACCAATTGAAATCCTTCTTTTCATTTCCTCAGGGTCATAATCCGTCGTTGTATTTCCGTCATCTACTTTGCCCAGTCTGTCTAAAACTCCGGTGTTATAAAGCATTGCTTCAACCAAAGAAGTCTTCCCGGAGCTGCCATGTCCTATTAATGCAACATTTCTTAAATTTTCCGTTTTGTAATCTTTCATAATAAATTCCCCCTAGTTTGATTTATTTAAATGGCTTTTATTTGACCAAAGTCTACTTTATTAAGTATATACCATATTCAACGATTTTAAAAATATTCCGTAATATAATTCTATCTGTATGCAGTACAATTGTAAAGACAAAAATATAAATACAACTGCATTGACTGAGCTTAACTAAAAGGTTAGAATAATACTAATATTTGAAACATTGCATATAAAATTTTTAACTTCAACTAAAAATGCGAGGTGGTTATATTATGATAAATAGTATGGTTGCAAAACATGCCATTTGGCCTAAAAAGGATGATGCAATTTTTGCGCTTGCGGCAAGGGCACAAAATGCAAAAAAGAAATACGGTAAGGACAAGGTTATTGACTCAACTTTGGGAGCTTTAATGAACGATAACGGAGAATTGGTGTGCTTGGAAACAGTTTACGATGAGTTAAAAGCACTGCCAAATGCTGCAATTGCGGCATATGCAATGGTAGCAGGTCAGCCTGATTTTTTAGAAGCTATAATAAAAAGCTGTTTTAAAGAGTATAAACCCAATGGTTACATAAAAGCTGTAGCAACACCAGGTGGTTCCGGCTCAGTTAGACATACCATATTTAACTATACTAACCCCGGTGATTCAGTACTTGTATCAGATTGGTATTGGAAACCCTATGTTACTATTTCCGAGGAATATGGCAGAAGTGTTGAGAATTATAAATTGTTAAATGATAAAAATGAATTTAATATAGAATCATTTAAAAATAGCTTTGAAAAGCTTTTGAATAAACAAAAAAGAATAGTTGCAATAATAAACAGCCCTGCACATAACCCCACAGGATATAGTCTAAGTGACGATGAATGGGATAAAGTCTTAGATATAATGAAAAGAAATGCAAAAGACAAAGAAAATCGTATCACTTTGTTAGTAGATACGGCTTATATAGACTATGCGGGTAAAGGCGATGAAAGAAGAAAATTTTTTAAACTGTTTTCTGATCTTCCGAGTAATATATTAGTAGTGATTGCCTATAGTCTCTCTAAGAGCCATACTATGTATGGAATGAGAATAGGGGCTGCTATATGTATATCTTCCAGCGAAGAAATCGCCGATGAATTTTATTATTCATGCTCTCATTCCAGCAGAGCAAATTGGTCAAATTGCAATAGGGGAGCTATGGAAGTTCTCAGTAAAATAGAAAATGATGAAAACAAGCTAAAAGCCTATGAAGACGAATTAAACAAATATAAAAACATGCTTCAAAGCAGGGCGAAGGCTTTTGTGAAAGCTTCTGAAGAAGTTGGATTAAACATTCTGCCATATAGAGATGGTTTCTTTATCAGCATACCTTGTGAAAACTCAAAAGATATCAGTGAAGAAATGATAAAAGAAAATCTGTTTTTAATACCTTTGGAATTAGGATTAAGATTCGCTGTTTGCGCTGTATCCGAAGAAAAGTGCAAAAAAGCTCCTGCAATGATTAAAAAAGCCATGGATAAAATAAAATAAAGAAGGCGGCATATGCCGCCTTCTTTATTTTATTTAATTAACTATTTACCTTCAGCCATAGCTTTATATTTTTCATATTTTTCTTTAGCCGCCTCTTCCGCTTTTGCAAATAACTCTTCAGCTATTTCCGGGAATGAGCCTACTAAAGATGTGTATCTTACCTGACCGTCCAAAAATCCTCTGAAGCTTGCCTTTGGTTCTTTAGAATCCAATATGAAGGGATTCTTTCCTTCCTTTTTAAGGTCAGGATTGTATCTGTATAGATGCCAATATCCGGCTTCAACAGCCTGTTGCTCATTGGCTTGCGCACGTCCCATTCCTTCTTTAATACCATGATTTATACAAGGAGCGTATGCTATAACTAATGACGGCCCATCATATTTTTCAGCTTCAATCAGTGCTTTGAGAAGTTGATTTTTGTCAGCGCCCATTGCTACTTGTGCAACATATACATATCCATAGGAGGCTGCAATCATACCTAAGTCTTTTTTCGTAACTTTTTTACCTGAAGCAGCAAATTTTGCAACCGCTCCTATAGGTGTTGCCTTTGAAGACTGTCCGCCGGTGTTGGAATAAACTTCAGTATCCAATACCAAAACATTTATATTTTCACCGGAAGCAAGTACATGATCTAATCCTCCAAAGCCAATATCATAAGCCCATCCGTCTCCCCCAAATACCCATACGGATTTTTTAATAAGGAAATCTTTGTTGTCTTTAATTTCTTCAATAATTTTCTTTGCCTTTTCATCTGCGATATCTTTTGCTTCAAGAAGCGGTAACACTGCAAGAGTAGCTTTTTTACTCTCATCTGCATCATCCATTCCTGCAAGCCATGCCTTAAATGCCTCTTTATAATTATCAGGTATATCCAATGCTATTGCTTCGCTCATAAGATCGGCTATTTTATTTCTGATTTGTTTAGTTGCTATAGCCATACCGAATCCATATTCCGCATTATCTTCAAATAAAGAATTTGCCCAAGCAGGACCTTTTCCCTCAGCGTTTGTGCAATATGGCATAGATGGTGCCGAAGCTCCCCAAATTGATGAACAACCTGTAGCGTTTGCAATTAACATTCTATCGCCAAATAGTTGAGTAATGAGCTTGGCATATGGTGTTTCTCCGCAACCTGCACATGCACCGGAAAACTCCAATAAGGGTTGTACAAATTGACTTCCCTTTATAGTAGTTTTGGTCATAAGATTATCTTTAACAGGTACTTCCATAGCATAGTCCCAATTAGGCACTTGTTTCTCAACTTGAGTATCAAGAAGCTTCATGACTAATGCCTTATTCTTGGATGGACAAATATCTGCGCAATTACCGCATCCTGTACAATCCAACGGGCTTACTTGCATTCTATACTGTAACCCTGCAAGTTCTTTACCAATCGCCTTTTTAGTTTCAAAACCTTCCGGAGCATTTTTAAGCTCTTCCTCCGTTACGAGTATTGGCCTTATTGCCGCATGAGGACAAACATAGGAGCAGTGATTGCATTGGATGCAATTATCTACCTGCCATTCAGGAATATGAACAGCGACACCGCGTTTTTCATATGCAGAGGTTCCCATGGGGAAATGTCCGTCTTCCCTGCCTACAAAAGTACTCACCGGCAAGGAATCTCCTTCTTGCCTAGTCATAGGAATCAACACATTTTTAATGAAGTCAGGTACATCGGAATCTGCGGCTGCCTGTTCTTCAATTGCATCCTTCCAAGCAGAAGGTACATCAACTTTTACTAGGGCAACGATTCCTTTATCAACTGCTTCATAGTTCATATCTATTACTTTTTGACCTTGTCTTCCATAACTATCAACAATTGCTTCTTTTAGATAAGCAATAGCATCATCCAATGGAATAACATCTGCAAGTTTAAAGAATGCAGATTGCATTATCATATTTATTCTGCTTCCTAAACCTATCTCATCTGCAATCTTTGTCGCGTTGATAGTATAGAAATTAATATCATTCTCCGCCAAGTACTTTTTCATAGCACCCGGAAGTTTTTCTTCAAGTTCTTCTTTATCCCACATACAATTAAGCACAAAAGTTCCGCCTTTTTTCAAACCTTTCAACAAATCATATTGATATACATAAGCCTGATTATGGCATGCAACAAAATCTGCTTCATCTATTAAATATGTGGACTTAATCGGTTTTTTACCAAATCTCAAGTGAGATATGGTTACACCGCCTGATTTTTTAGAATCATATGCAAAATAACCTTGTGCATATAAATCTGTTTTATCTCCAATTATTGTTATAGCACTCTTATTAGCACCAACAGTACCATCCGAACCAAGACCCCAGAACTTACATCTTATGGTGCCTTCAGGAGCTGTGTTTACACTTTCCTTTACTTCTAAGCTGGTATGTGTTACATCATCTACTATACCGACTGTAAAGAAATTCTTTGGTTCAGGCTGCTTCAAGTTTTCATAAACAGCTATTATTTGAGCCGGCGTAGTATCTTTCGAACCTAATCCATATCTGCCTCCAATGATTAATGGAGCATTTTCTTCCTCAAAATAAAGCGACCTAACATCTAAATATAATGGTTCTCCGATTGAACCCGGTTCTTTTGTTCTGTCAAGGACTGATATTCTTTTAACAGACTTTGGCATTTCATTAAAGAAATACTTCGGTGAGAATGGCCTGTACAGATGTACTTTTAACAGCCCAACCTTTTCACCTTTTTCAATTAAATAATCAACGGTTTCTTCTATTGCTGCCGTTACAGATCCCATTGCAATAATTATATTCTCCGCTTCAGGATGTCCGTAATAAACAAAAGGCTTGTATGTTCTTCCGGTCAGTTCACTTATATCATCCATATAAGAAGCAACTATATCCGGGACTTTTTCATAATACTTATTAGCAGCTTCTTTGGCTTGGAAGAAAATATCCGGATTTTGTGCAGTACCCTTTATCACAGGATGTTCAGGATTTAATGCATTATTCCTAAACTCTTTGACAGCCTCAAAATCAACAAGTTTTGCAAAATCTTCGTAATCTATTACTTCTATTTTTTGTATTTCATGGGATGTTCTGAATCCGTCAAAGAAATGCAAAAATGGAATTTTAGATTTAATTGCCGCTAAATGAGCTACTCCCGCTAAGTCCATGACTTCCTGCACCGGTCCCGCAGATAAAAGTGCAAATCCGGTTTGTCTTGTAGCCATTACGTCTGAATGATCACCGAATATGGAAAGAGCATGTCCTGCTACAGCACGACCGGTCACATGAAATACACCCGGTAATAGCTCTCCGGCAATTTTATACATATTAGGCACCATTAAAAGTAATCCTTGGGAAGCTGTAAAAGTAGAAGTCAAAGCACCGGCTGTCAATGATCCGTGTACTGCTCCGGCAGCGCCTGCTTCTGACTGCAATTCAACAACCTTTACTTCTTGACCAAAAATATTTTTTTGACCATGTGCTGCCCATTCATCAATGAGCTCAGCCATGTTAGATGATGGTGTTATGGGGTAAATAGCTGCTACATCAGTAAAAGCATAAGCTACATACGAAGCCGCTGTATTACCATCCATGGATTTCATTTTTTTTGCCATCGAATAACCCCCTATAATAATTTAAAATTTAACGAATTGTCATATCTAAGTATATTAAAGTTTAGTTACAATGTCAATTTTAATAGAGAAAAATGACGTGCTAATTCTTAGAACTTGCACGCCATCGAAATTCCCATTC
>CAYXUX010000014.1:21325-24264 GCA_964468275.1 uncultured Clostridiaceae bacterium | reverse complement strand
TTCTCCTATGGAAGCCGGTGTTTTTACTTTGACTTTCATTACCAACCATCCTAAATACGAAATTTAATGCCTTTAAAATTGCGGTATTTGATTTATCATCAAGCACAGCCAATCTGAAATAACCCCGGGTTAACGGATAAAAACCTGTAGGCACCCTGATGAGTATGCCTTCATTAATTAGTATATCCCGTAGGTTAAATGCATCCATTCCTTTTTTTACAATTTTTAAAAGATGATAATTTGCTGCAGAAGGTATGACTTTCAGATCTTTTATTTTTGATAAATTATTATAGAAATCGGCTCTTTCTTCTTCAATCCATTTTCTTGATTTTTCAATGTATTCCATATCTTCAAGGACAGTGCACCCGGCAATCACTGCCGCCGTATTGATATTCCAGGGGTCTTGGCTTTGCCTAACTCTCTCCCATAATCCTAAATCTCCGGTGATCCCATAGCCCAATCTAATTCCCGGCATGCCAAAAAACTTTGTTATAGCTCTTATAATTGTCACATTTGGACAATGGCACAGATTAGAAAGAAAAGAGCTATTTGGATAATCAGGAGTAAATTCAATAAAGGCCTCGTCTATCAACAAATCGCAATTTTTCTTATTGAGTTTCTCGGAAATTTCCTTCATTTCCTCATTATTTATATAATAACCTGTAGGATTATTGGGATTGCATAGAATCACTAAAGAATTTTCTCTAACTTCGTTAAGTAAATATTCTATATCTACCCCCGTATAATCCTGATTATAACATTCTACTCCATGAAATTCTTTATTACTTAAGAGTGCCCCTCTTTTATATTCAGAAAATGTAGGAACTATAGTATATACTCTATCAAATTCAGACAATGATATTATTTCATGGATTACTTCTACTGCACCATTACCTAAAATAATTTTAAAACCAGACATACCCAAATATCTTTCCAAAGACTTTATTAATTCCCTATATTCCCTATCCGGATATTTACTAAGCATATCAATATTATTATAAAGTGCGTTTTTAAAGCTTTCCGGCACACCTAAAGGATTAATATTGGAGCTAAAATCATATTTTATATTTTTATAATCATATATATTCCCTCCATGAAAATTCATATATCAAAACCCCTTTAGAAAATATTTCACTATTGTAAAAAGAATCAAAGCTACAGCCCATACCCCATACATCAAAAACACTGTTCCTTTAATATCATCTATAGCCGGCTCCTTTACCCCATCTCCTATTACAACCTTCTTTACTTTTCTCCCAAAATAATAACTATCACCGCCCAGTGAAATATTTAATGCCCCTGCCGCTGCGGCTTCAGGATATCCGCTATTGGGGCTTAGATGCTTTTTACCATCCCTTTTCACTGCCACATAAGCATTTTTATAATCAAGTTTCATAAAAAAAGCGGCAATAATCATAAATATTGCAGATAGCCTAGAGGGTATGTAGTTGGCAATATCATCAATTATTGCGGAAGCCCGACCAAAGTCAAGGTATTTATCTTTTTTATAGCCTACCATGGAGTCCAAGGTATTTATGGCCTTATAAGCCATAGCCAAAGGAGCTCCACCGATAAACATATAAAGTAAAGGTGCAGTTATCCCATCACCGGTATTTTCCGATACAGTCTCCACAACAGCTCTTACTATATCACTTTCGCCAAGATTATCCACATCCCTTCCTACTATATAGGAAAGCTGTTTCCTGGCAGCATCTGACTCACCTCTCGCAAGGCTGTTTTTTATCTTAAAAGCTTCTTTATGTAAGCATCCACCGGCAAGACAGGTATATAATAAAAAAATATTTATGATTTTATAAAAATAAAGTCCTAATAATAGAGAAAGTCTAAGTATTAACCAAGTAATTATATAACTTAAAAATACACTTGTCACCGCTAAAACAGCGCCGGAAAGCCTCAAATAAAGTTTTGATTTATTTTCCTTACCCAGATATTTATCAAAAACATTTATATAAGCACCTATAATTCTCACCGGATGGAGCAGATAATCAGGATCGCCAAAAAGAATATCAATCCCGTTGGCAATCCAAATGCTAAGCATCTATACCCGCCTCCATAATATTATAAATCCTATCTATATTTATGTTTCTCCTTACCATATCCGCCAATTTGTCGAATAATTTTCCCCTATCCAAAATAGCTATATTATCTGCGGCATATTTCCTATTTTTATCCCCTAGGCTATCCTCTTCCTCAAGGCCATGATTATAATAAGGTATAACCCCTAATACAGGTATTTTTATAATATCCTCCAACATTTTAAGCCCCGGCTCCAGTAAATCATAGCTCCCCCTGAATTTGTTTATTATTACACCTTTTACATATTTTTTCTCATCATCATCCAAAAGCAGCATAGTTCCGGCAATAGAAGCAAAGACACCGCCTCTATCTATATCTCCTACTAAAATAACCGGAGATTTGGCTATCTTCGCCATTCCCATATTGACAAAATCTTTATTCTTTAGATTTATTTCTGCAGGGCTGCCTGCTCCTTCTATAACAACAATATCGTTTTCTTTCATAATACCTTTATATATCTTTCCAATATCGTCTCTTAGTTGAGGCTTAAAAGAAAAATACTCATTGGCATCCATGCTGTTATATAATTTGCCTAAAATATAGACTTGAGATTTCCTATCCGTTGTTGGTTTAAGTAATATAGGATTCATGTCGGCTTGAGGCTCTTTCCCGCAGGCTTCGGCTTGCATAGCTTGAGCAGTAGACATGATTAAACCTTCTTTTGTTCTATGATAAATCGACGACATATTTTGTGATTTAAAAGGGCTTACATTATAGCCATCCTGATAAAATATTCTGCAAAGGGCTGTACATAATATGCTTTTGCCTACTGATGATGAAGTTCCTTGTATCATAATGGATTTTGCTTTCATATTTTCTCCTTTTATTGTTTTTACTTTTTT
>CAYXUX010000014.1:0-21225 GCA_964468275.1 uncultured Clostridiaceae bacterium | reverse complement strand
GTCATCCTGAGGCTTTAGCCGAAGGATCTTTCCACCGATGAGTAAGACTCTTCGCTATCGCTCAGAGTGACAGTGGGGAAAGGTCAGCTCCATAATCTTTTATTATATTTAATACGGCACCCAAGTCATCAATACCCTCTTCATTTTTTCTTCCAATAATAACGGACATGATTTGAAGCTCTCGGCATGCTTGCAGCTTTTCAATGGTGCCTCCCTCTTTCCCGCTGTCTTTCATAATTACAAAGTCAGCAGAGTATTCCATAAACATGCTTTTATTAAATTCCGTTGAAAAAGGTCCTAACACTGCTACTATATCTCTCATCTTTACATTATGTTCTTTACATTCTTCAATACTTTCCAAAGCCGGCAATACCCGATAAATAAATCGATTACTTCCCCTTATTTTTTCAAAATCCTTAATATTTTTTGAACCGGTGGTAAAGAAACATGTACCTTTAATTGTTTTCAAATACTCCAAACATTCATTAAGGTTATTTAGATACACTCCTTCTCCACTATCCACCGTCCCACTCCTTATATATCTTATATACTTTATGCTTTTATCCGCTGCAGCCCTTTTAGCATTTTTACTTACTTCTTCGGCATAAGGATGGGATAAATCCACTATCATATTTATTTTGTTTATATCAACAAAGTCCAACATTTCATAATAATTCATCCTGCCCACTATAAGCTTATCCCAATCTATAAATTCCTTTTCGCTGTCTGTGGCACATGTAATTATTATATTTTTTGTATCTCCTATCTCATTTATTACTGTACCCGTTTCTGCGGTACCCCCGATAATCCAAATCATTAAATGCTGTACCCCCTCGGAGTAATCATATATTCCCCATTAATATATGTATTGCTATTCCCTATAATTAAAACACACATCATATCAACAAAGTCATAATCAATGCTGTCTAATGTACATATTAACTTTTCCATTCCTTCTCTGCCGGAATTCCTCACAATACCCACCGGTGTTTGAGGCTCTTTATATTTTAGCATTATCTCTACAGCTTTTTTTAATTGTCTTGTCCTATTTTTGCTTTTGGGATTATATATGGTTATTACAAAATCTCCTAATGAGGCTTTTTCAATTCTCTTTTCAATAATATCCCAAGGTGTCAATAAATCACTTAGGCTTATTGAAACAAAATCATGCATGATAGGCGAGCCTAAATCCGCAGCAGCAGAAAAGGCAGCGGTAACTCCCGGAATGATTTCTACTTCTATATCCTCTTTCATTTCAAGGATAGGTCCTGCCATTCCGTATAGTCCTGCATCTCCCGTACTTATTATCGCTGTATTTTTTCCTTCTAAAGTTTTCTCCACTGCAATTTTGCATCTTTCAATTTCTTTTGTCATCCCTGTGCTGTATATCTCTTTACCCGGGGTCAAATCCTTTATATACTCAATATAAGGCGTATAGCCCACTATAACCTCACAATTTTTTATTGTTTCTAAGGCCTTTATAGTCATATTTTCTCTTCCGCCGGGCCCTATTCCTACTACAAATAATTTACCCATCATCTACCTCCACTGCAATTGATAAAGTTATTCCATTATAATTCCTTTTATAGACTTTCATATCTCCTCCTAAAAGAAAGGCGCAGGGTTCGGAAACAGAATAAACTCCTACGCTATTTTTGACGAATTGACTCTTTTCAAATCTGCTTTCTTCTTTGCTTATTTCTTCCGAAGTAAATATTTTTAAAGGGCAGTTAAAATAACTTGCCGCCTCTATGATACCTTTTTCATTTTGCTTTATCTCTATAGTCCCCAAAGCTTTAATACTCTTTTCTGAAAGATTATTAATTGTGAGCTCTTCTTTTATTGCCTCAATAATTCTATCTCCCCCCATTCCCTTTCTGCACCCTATTCCAATATTTATATTTTTAGGCCTTAATATCACATGGGGGACTTTTATATTCAAATCCTCAATTGAAGTGACTGCGATTATACCGGATATATTTTTAAGATTCTTTAGGTCTTTTAATAATACAATGTTTTTATAATTAATAATTTTTCTCTTTTCAGTATAAAAACCGATTTTTTTACCGTTTATCATCATTGTCATTATATTTTTGATTGGCTTTATATCTTCTATCTCGTATCCATTACATTTTGCAAAAATATCTATAGCCTCTATACCTCTGCTATCGGAAGCTGTTGTTATAATCGGTATAGTACCTAAAATTGATGCAGACCATTCCGTCAGTTCATTTGCACCGCCTATATGTCCTGATAGCAGACTTATGGAATACCTGCCTAAATCATCAATCACAATAACGGCAGGGTCTGTTGTTTTATTTTTTATATAAGGGGTTATCATCCTTACAGCTATTCCTGTGGCCGAAATAAAAATTATGCCCTCATACTCTTCAAAAACATTTTTTAAAACACCTTTTATTCCGCCGGCTATCTTGGAATTTTCATAGTGATGTACCACATAAGTATGAGAAAACTCCGGATTATCTCTGTATTTGACTAATTTATTACCTATTCTTTTGCCATCCTCCGTAAAGGATATACAGGCAATTTTCATTTTGTACCACTCCTATATTCATGGGTAAATCCGGGATCGTATAGCTTCGACCTGCTATAATCTCCTTCAATAAAATCACCTACAAGGATCTGAGCAGTTTTGATAATACCATCTTTTTTCACCTTTTCACCAATATCGCAAAGCCTGCCTCTTATTATCTTCTCGTCCTCCCAAGTAGCCTTATAAACCACCGCCACGGGTACATCGTCTCTTTTATATCCTTTTATTAATTTTTCTATTACCCTATCGATCTCTTTTACTGACAGAAATAACGCCATAGAAGCACCGTGGGCTGCCAGACTTTCCAAATCCTCACTTAATGGTACTTGGGTACGTCCTTCAATCCTTGTTAATATAATGGTTTGGCTTACTTCCGGCAGCGTAAATTCTTTTTTAATAGAACAGCAGGCGGCAGTAAAAGAACTCACCCCCGGGATTACCTCATAGGGTATGCCTTTGTCATCCAATAAATCCATTTGCTCTCTTATAGCACCATAGATTGTAGGATCACCGGTGTGCAGCCTTACAACATTTAAATCTGAATTATTCGCATTTACCATTATTTCAATTACTTCCTCTAATGTCATCTTCGCACTATTATGGAAATCACAATCACTTTTGCAGAATTCTAAATGTTTTACAGAAACCAAGCTCCCGGCATATATAACAATATCTGCCTTTTCCAACAGCAGTCTGCCCTTTACCGTTATTAAATCAACATCACCGGGCCCTGCCCCTACGAAACTTATCATCCTTTCACACCCTTTACAATAAATACAGGATTATTGCCTTTTAATAAACCCCTACTATCCAGTGTCGACGCTTGAATCAGCTGCACTTCCATATTTTTATAATTATAATCCTTTAAATATTCCATAAATATATTTAAATTCTTAAGGGTTATAAAGTTTCCGCATAGGATACCTTCACTCCTTAAATATATATCCAAATAATCAAAAATACCCTTTAGCTCACCCTTGCTGCCGCCTACAAAGCATTTGCCAAATTTCAAAGCAGGCAAGTCTTCCGGTGCGTGGCCGTGAATTATCTCTATATCCCCTTGAAATTTCTCTTTGTTTTTCTTTAGAATCTCAACAGATTCCTTTTCCGTTTCTATAGCCCATACTTTTGCACCTTGGAGAAAAGCCTCTATAGATATTGAGCCTGTACCCGCCCCTATGTCTAAAAATAAGTCCCCTTCCCCAATAGCAAGGTAAGCCATATTTAATACTCTTATATTAAATTTCGTCATAGGTGCATTGCCTCTGATTAAATCCTCGTCTTTAATCCATTTCATTTTCAACCACCATCACTGCTAAAGTGGAAAAATCATCAAACCTGTCTCCTATTTCCCCTTTAATAATCCTTTCATCATCGTAGGAGAGATTATAACCCACATAAATAGTTCCCTTTAAACCCATGCTTTCCAACCTTTGGGAGATTATGGACGGAGGGTTTTTACTATCTATAAGCAGTATGGAAAGAAGGCAGTCTCTAACACCTTCCAATCCCGCATCTTTCCCATGCAAAGATATAAACTTAGCCTTGTGCCAACTTTTTTGTAATTTAGCCATCATATATTGGAAGGAGGATAAGCCGGGCATAATTCTATCAATTTTTATAGCTTTTTCTTTAAGGTATTCTGTAATACCATAAAAATTAGGATCGCCGGAAGCTAATATTAAAACATCTTCTCTTAACTTTATAGCAGTTCCAATGTCTTCAACCTTTTTTATTACTTTAATATCACTTCTAAGATTGTCAAGGGATTTCGCCACTCTATTAAAAGCTATTATATAATCCGCTTCCTTGATAGCTTCTTTTACTTCTTCGGTTAAATACTTGGGATGGCCGGGACCTATACCTGCTATATTCACCCCATAAATACACCTCTTTCCATGGAAAAAATCATTACCTTTATTGGATAAATATCGTCCTTTAAGTATCTTTTTATTCTGTTTTCACAACCCCTTGCCATAATATTAACGATTTCTCCATAACCCTCATCTATACAAGCATTTAGAGCTTCCTCTGCTGTAAGGCATTTATTTATCCTGTTTATAATCATTATGGGGGCTTCCATTAAAGCCAGATAATATATAAAAGCTTCAATACGGCTGTCACAAATCTTACTATGGGTATTAAACACGCCTATAGACAGCTTTGACAATTTTCCTATATGGCCTATAAGCTTCATTGTCTTAAACCCTTCGCTATATATATAAGAAATAGCTTCACCTATATAATTTGATACCTTCACCTTTGGCTCTCCTTTATACAGGGATTCAGCTACTTTCTCCCCATGGTTCCCGGGAATCAATATTATATTGTCTTTACCGTACTTCTCTTTAATGGCATCAACTTCCATATATATAGTCTTTTTGAGAGCATCATCGGACATGGGGTAGACTATTCCTTTAGTTCCTATTATGGAAATTCCCCCCTCAATACCGATGTTTTTGTTAAAGGTTTTTAAACCAATCGCTTTTCCCTCGGGGGCATATATTAATATATCATAGCCCCAATCCGATATTTCTCTAATCTCTTTTTCAATCATTTCTCTTGGAACAGGATTTATGGCGGCTTCCCCCACATCACCAAATAAGCCTTTTCTCATTATTCGCCCAATACCTTCGCCGCCGTCAATGATTATTGCACCGTCTTTCCTCCTTTTCGCCGATGCATATATCTCCATACCGTCGGTGGCATCCGGATCGTCTCCTCCGTCCTTTGTTATGGAACATAAAGCTAGATTTTCTCCCATATATTGATTGTTAACCTTTAGTATTAGAGGGATTCCTGCCGGAGTATCTATATCTATATAATCTATTACTTTGCCGCTATGAAGCATTGATACCGCAGCCTTGGCAGCACCGGTGGCACAACTTCCCGTGGTATATCCGCACCTAAGAGCCTTTCCGTTTTTAATTATATGTAAATCCTTTATCATCTTCCCACCGCCATATAAAGTAGAGCATTTACTATAGAAGCGGCAACATTGCTTCCACCTTTTGTACCTATGGTGGAAATGCTGGGAATATTATATTTTCTTAAACATTCCTTAGATTCTTCCGCACCTACAAAACCCACAGGCACCCCCACTATAAACCCCGGAAAAACTTTTTTATCCTCAACCAATTCCAATAATCTAAAAAGTGCCGTAGGAGCATTTCCAAGGACAAAAACATCAATACCTTCCGATACAGCCTTTTCCACTGCACAGGCGGATCTGGTGGTTTTTCTTTTTCTGGCTTCCTTAAATACATCTTCATCGCCAATATAACATCTTAGACTGCATCCGGCTTTCATCAAGGCTTTTTTATTAATTCCCATGGATGCCATTTTGGTATCGGTAAATATGGCTTTGCCCGATTTAATAATATTTAAAGCTGCTTCCAAAAAGTTATTGCGAAAAACCGTTATATTCCTATAATCAAAATCACCGGTAGTGTGTATCATCCTTTTTACCACTGTTTTTTCTTCATCACAAAAACAAGTATCTTTCATAACCTCTTCTATAATATCCATGCTTGTATTTTCTATACTCATTGGGTCTTTCATATACAATTAAATCATGCCTCCTTCTACATAATCTAATAGATGACAAAAAGCCTTTTTATTTCCCAGGAAATTAATATGCGGATAGGCAATCAGCACATTTTTATATTTATATCCGCATTTCCAGGTCCTTTTACCTTCCGACTTACTAATATGCAAAACCTCTTTATCATCAATATATGAAGTAGACTTATGGAATTCATTTCCTTTTAGCAGATCGCCTTTTTTGCCTAAAATACAGTCCTCTTTTAATTCCATATTTACATAACCAAATCGTTGAAGCCTATCAGTCATGACTGATTTGCCTTTAAAAATACCGCACATGGAACTTTCATCAATATATTCTGCCAAATACATAAGTCCGCCTGATTCCCCATATATAAAGCCGCCGGACTCTGCCATTTCCTTAATGGACTTCGTCATGGCGTGGTTTTTCGCCAATTCATCTCTATAAAAATAGGTCTCTCCTCCGCTGATATAGAGCAAATCACATTGAGGAAGTGACTCATCATCCATAGGTGAAAAGTATTCCACATCACAAGTATTTTCAAAAAGACTTAGACTTTCATTGTAATAAAAGGCAAAGGCTTTATCATAAGCTATGGCAATCTTTATATTTCTCCTTGTCGGATAATAGTAACCGGGTAATTTTACTTTTCGGCAAAGTTCCATAACCCTGTCTATATCTATGTTTTTTTCTGCTTTGAAAGCTGTTTTTTCAATTATATTATCTATTTCAGTCCTATTAAGGTCTTGTGCCAAACCCAGAGATTTGCCCTCTATCTCTAAATCCTCATCCTTTTCCATGAACCCTAAAACCTCTACATCTATATATTCTTTTATCTTCTTTTGCAGCCTTAAATACATTTCCCTGTTTACTTTATTTAATATAATTCCTTTTATCCTATTACGGGAAAAGTCAACCATACCTTTTATTTTTGGAATAGTGGAAAACATTTCGCCTCTTGGTGTATAAACTAAGATTGCATTGATATCCAAGAGCTTGGATATATCATAGCTTGAATTTTTATAACCATCACCCATACCGTCAAAATACCCCATAGCCCCTTCTATAATTCCCATATCTCCTTTATTTATAGACAGGGCATCTTTTAATCCCCTAACTCCTATAAGGTGCGTGTCCAGATTGCCCGCTCTTTTGCCGGAAGCATAGGACAAATATTTTGTATCCAAAAAATCCCCACCGGTTTTAAATCCGGAGATATCTATGTTTCTATTCTTTAAAGCCCTGATAATTCCTAAAGTTATAAGAGTCTTTCCCTCCCCGCTGGAAGGTGCTGTAATCATAATCATTTCCATAACCTATACCCTCTTTTCCGGTATAAAATAAAGGCATTTATTTATCTCATCATCATAAATATGCGAATTAATTTTAAAAACATTTTTAATCAAATCATTTCTCAATATTTGTTGGGGAGAACCCCATTCAAATATACTCCCCCTATCCAACACATAAATATTATCCGAATATCTGGCAGCTTGATTTAAATCATGTAATACCATGATAACTGTTAAGCCCAAAGATTTATTAAGTTCCTTGATAAGCTCAAGGATTTCCAGTTGATAAGAAATATCTAAAAAAGTAGTTGGCTCATCAAGAATCAATATTTTTGTTTTCTGACACAAGGTCATGGCTATCCATGCTCTTTGTTTCTCACCGCCGGATAAGGTAAATACCTCTCGTTCCTTTAAGTCCATCATCCCTGTCTTTTCCATAGCCCATTCCACTATTTTTTTATCCTCTTTACCCAGCCGCTGCCCTAATCCTAAATAAGGATATCGGCCGTGAGAGACTAAAGTTTCTACGGTGATATCCGAGGATATATACTTTATTTGAGGCAATATTGCCATCTTTGTTGCAACTTCTCTGGTTTTTATACTTTTTATATCTTTTCCGTATAAGTATATAGTGCCTTTATCCGGTGGTAGACATCTGGATAGAGCCTTGATTAATGTAGTTTTACCCGAGCCGTTAGGCCCGATAATTGTGGTTATCTCTTCATCTTTCACTTTAAATTTTATATCTTTTAAAACTTCTTTTTCATCAAACTTTATATATAAGTTCCGAGTTTCCATACTAAACATTTATCTGATAGCCTCCCTCTTTCTAAGCAAATAAAGGAAAAAAGGCGCACCAAAAGCTGACATTATTATTCCTACAGGTATTTCCGCCGGTGCAAATAAAACTCTAGCCAAAGTATCACATAACATGACAGTAGAACCTCCTAATAAAACAGCGGCCGGAAACAGGTATTTATAATCATGTCCGATAAATAGCCTTGCAATATGAGGCACCATAAGTCCTACAAAACCTAACATTCCCACAACACTTACCGCACTCCCCGCCAACAAGGAGGATAATATTATAAAGGCAAGTCTGGTTCTTTCAACATTTAACCCTAAGCCCACCGCCACCTCATCTCCTAACATTAAAATATTAAGCTTCCGGGGTATCAGCATTACGATAGCAGTCCCTCCCATGGCATAATAAAATATGGTTTTTACTTGAGTCCAAGTTGTTGCCGATAAGCCTCCCACCATAAATCCTATTACTCCTACCACTCTGTCGGGATAAAAAGTCATAAGCCCGTTTATCCCCGCATTTAAAAGTGCCGACATAGCTACTCCGGCTAGGACCAGTCGCGTAGGGTGGACTCCGCCCTTCCAAGCAATACCGTAAATAAACATAGTTGCCATCAAAGCACCGACAAAGGCACCCAAGGGAACAAGATAGTAATATCGCGGAAACAGTATCAAAATAATCAATGCCGCCAGACCGCCGCCGGAGGAAACTCCGATAATATTAGGCCCTGCCAGCGGGTTCCTCATAATACCTTGGAGTATTGCTCCCGACAATGATAGGCAAATACCTACCAAAGCGGCAACGATGGTTCTGGTTAATCTCACATTCCATATAATTTGATAATGCATGGATTTATCTTGATGAAAAATCACTTTAATAATTTCTCCAGGGGAAACTTTCACTGCTCCATTACCAACACTGATAAAAAAACTTAAAATGAATAAAAGGGCAAACCCTATTATTATAAATGCTTTTCTACCCATTTACTAATATTCTCCTTATGTAAAATAAAGTTTAAATAATTTATAAAATCAGTATTAATTAAAGATATCCGGGTAGATTATCTTGCCGAGCCCTTTATAGGCCTCCGCATATCTATGATTAGCTTTATACATATAAAGGTCTTTAGGAAGGAAAATATATCTGCCTTCCTTTACAGCCTTTAAAGATGCCCAAGCAGGATTTGATTCCGCATCCTCTTTTAATTTTTCAAAGACTTTATTTTGATCTGTTCCTGTCAGTTGTACAAAAATATAATCCGGATCTTTCTCCAATATGGTTTCCAAGCTAAAAACCTTGACCTCTGTAGATAAAACAGGACCGTCTGAGATGTTTTCTAAATTTAAATCCTTAAGCATTTGTCCTACATAAGAAGAGGAATCCCGCACCGTTATGTTCTTTGCACTGGCCACCATAAGCAAGGCAGTCATATCCTTATCCTTAGGTACTTTATCAATAATGCTGTCTACATCAGACTTTACTTTTAAACCATATTCATTAAACAAATCATCCCTGTCTGTCAATGCAGTAAAAAGCCTTATTATTTCAAAATAATCTTCTTTTACAAAATAATTTAAAGCTACTATATCAATCCCGTTTTGTTCCAAGGCAGGTACAAGCTCCATATTTATTTTTGAATTGGCATTTAATATTACCATATCCGGTTCTAAGGAAATAATTTTCTCTAAACTTGGTGCCCCCAAGGTTCCTACAATTTCCGCATCCTTTGCCCCTTCTATGGGCTTCTCCGAAGAATCCTCTATAGTACCGATAACCTTGCCGCCGGCACTGTCCCATATTTCCAGATAAGAATTAAATAAGCAGACAACCCTTTCAGGATTCTTTTTCAATGTGACCTTTTCTCCTCTGCCATCGGTGAAACTAACGCTATCATCGTAAATGGCAACTCCAAATTCTTCAATGAATTCTCCTTCCTCTGCATCTTCCCTCCCATTCGCTATATTGTTTTGCTCCTTTACCCCACACCCTGCAAATAATATAATTAGAACCAAAATCATTAATATTGCTGTTTTTTTTAATCTCATCTTCTTACCTCCATTTCTTATGCTGTCACTTTATCCTTGTCTTTTCTTGTCGCACTATCTTTTTACTTACTGTCACTCTGAGCGACAGCGAAGAGTCTTACCTTCGATAGAAAGATTCTTCGGCTAAAGCCTCAGAATGACGTACATATAAGAAGCCTCAGAATGACGGTGCAAAAACAATAAACCTCCCGACCTATTGTCGGGAGGTTATTATTCTTATTTGTTATAGAAATAAAACAAAAGCTTTTCCTTCCCACCGAAGGTCACTTAATCTAAACAATCAGGCAGGTCTCCTGGCTTTCGTTTTATCCTACTCTCAACACCTTCCCGGATTTAATCCAGTGGTATTAATTGATTTCGTCACGATCACAGTAGCGGGGGCTGCAACGGCTTCGCACCGTTTTCCCTATTAATCATCAAGAACCTTATGTTTAATTATTTAGTTTTTTTCATTTTACCATTAATAAATTTTATTTTCAACCAATAGTAGTAACTAAATTCTCTAGAAAAATATTCTGCATCGCTTTTATTTCTCCAAAGCCGGAAATCACTGCTTTCGCCTCTATTTCGTTGGCCTTAAGTATGCTAATCCAGGAATCCTCTTTCTCTGATGCCATATCATTTATAGCATGATCTCCTGCAACAAGCATAAAGGGTCTTAAAATAACATCTTTTATTTTATTTTCTCTTAATGATAAAATAATATCATCTAAAGTTTTTGAGCCTTCTACAGTACCGATAAAAATGTTTTTAAATCCTTTTTTTATAAATAAATTATTAAGTTCAGTATATACTTTATCCCGACTATGTCCTGTTCCATGTCCCATAAAAACAATAGCCTTGTCTTGCAATATACCTTCTCCGCTCAGTCCGTCAATTACCTTATGTAAATCTGATTCCTCATAAAGCAATGGTTTGCCCATATTTATTATAAAGTCCTTATTCTCCGCCTTGAAACTCTGTGCTTGAGAAATAATCTTTTCGTATTCATATCCGGCAAGCATTAATAAGGGCAAAATGCTTATTTCATTTATCCCTGATTCTTTCATTTTTTCTAAGGCTTCTTTTGGATTATATATATCTATTCCGTCTCTGTCTTTTAATATTTTTATAATCTTTTCCGAAGTAAAGGCTCTAAGGACTTTATAATCTTTATATTTTTCTATAACCAGGTTTTCTATGCTTTCAATGCATAGTTTTCTTGTTGATTCATACGTGGTACCAAAGCTGGCCACGATAATGCCTTTTCTTTTCAAGTAAATACCTCCTAATTAACTTATGCCCTCCATTCTATGAAAGGCCTTTCGGTTAAACCTTTGGATGACAATAAGCATCTTTTTAAATGTTTTTGGTTATTGTCTGTTAGATTTTATGGCTGAAACAACAGGTCTGTCATCTTCGTCATAATTTACAGAAGCAATTACACCGTACACTTTATTAAGCATTTTCTCAGTTACCACTTCTTTTGGTGAGCCTGACCCATATAGATTCCCATTATCGTCAAGTACACCAATATGTTTAGCAAATCGAGATGCCAGATTGATATCATGAAGCACCACTATAATGATAGTATCCTTAGAAAGATTTCTTAGAAGATGGCATAATTCCAACTGTTTTTGCAAATCAAGAGAGTTAACAGGCTCATCCAACAAGATCACCTTGGGATTCCTAACTAACGTTTGAGCTATAAAAACAGTCTTCTTCTGCCCGCCGCTTAATTCAGCAAAATGCCGAGGAGCTAAATCTTCAATATTCAGCATTTCCAATGTCCCCATTGCCTCTTCCAAATCAATATCTTTAACTTTGCGTCCCAGCTCCGGTAAACGTCCCAAAAGCACCATTTCCAGTACTGTCAGCATGGAAGATGATATGTCCATCTGTGGAAGGTAGGACATAAATTTTGTTCTCTCGTCATTATTCATAGCGGTTATATTTTCTTTTCCATACCGGATAGTGCCTTTATATTTTAGCAAGCCAAAAATTGATTTAAGTAAAGTTGATTTACCGGCACCGTTAGGGCCGAGTATAACATTAAATCCGGGGGCAAATTCGATAGATAAATCTCGGAACACAGGAAATTTACCTTTTCTAGTTTTATAAGCAAAGGAAATGTTTTCTGTTTTAAGCATTACATAACCCCCGTTCTGCGAAAAATAATAGTCAAAAATACAGGAATCCCTACAATAGCTGTTACCAAGCCGATAGGCAATATTACTCCGGGAATAATAAGCTTACTGATGACAAAGGACAAGGATACCACAATAGCACCTATGAGAGCTGATAGAGGAAGGAAAAAACGCTGATCCTCTCCCACCAGTTGTCTGGCGATATGGGGTGAAATAATCCCCACGAATCCGATAGCACCTACAAAAGACACTGCAAAAGCTGTCAGCATCGATGTTAATATAATCACCATCCTACGCACTTTTTGTGTATCTACACCAAGACTTTGAGCCTTAGTATCATCAAGGGTCATAGCTGTGAGCCTCCATGCATTTTTATAAAGGATTATAAAACATAGAAATAAAGCACCACAAACTATAAAAAACTTTGTCCAATTACTCTTCAGCATACTTCCCATATTCCAAAACACCAGACTTTTTAAATCTTCATCATCGGAAATATATTGTAAAACCATGGTCAAGGCGGAAAAAAGAAAGTTCAGAGCTATTCCGAATAATACTATGCTGTTTTTTCCCGCTCCCGTACGAGAAGAGAAAGCATATACGCATATTGAAGCTAGGAGGGCAAAGGTAAAGGCATTGGCAGTAATCATAATAGACTCTGACACTCTCAAAACGTTAGTGTTGAGGATTAAGCCCAGTGCAGCGCCAAAGGTAGCTGCACTGGTAATTCCCAAAGTATAGGGGCTGGCTATAGGATTGCGAAGAATAGTCTGTATCTCGCAACCGCCGATACCCAGACAAGCTCCTACCGTCAATGCCATCAATGACATGGGTAAGCGAATATCTCTGACTATCATCACATTATGCCCCTCACCTTGTCCTGTAAAAATAACTCTAAATATTTCTTTTAAAGAAAGAGGCGATGAACCTATGGATATATTCAAAACAAACAGTACCAAGACGATGGTTAAAAGCAGTATCAATAATAGGATTCTTTTTCTTATCAGTTGATTGTAAAAATCGTGATTTCCTTTGGACATCCTTAAGCGGTCATTCATTTATCTTTTCACCTCTGAAACTCTGTATATCCAACCCGTAACATCACTATCTACCAACATAAACCTATCAAAGAATTCATCCATGATACCGTCAATATCCACATCCTTAAATTTCTCCGGATAGAAAACACTAGCCAGCTTTTGAGCCGCATGGAAACCAAAGATGGACCTGCTGGTGGCATGTGCTAACTCATAAACGTTATCATTTTTTACAGCCTTTAAATTATTCCACCCTGTTCTTTTTAAAATATCAAACTTTGGGGTGCTTGGTGTAGATCCTTCAAAATTATCCATCCAACCTGCACCGGAGCCGCTTAGTATTATATAGTCAGGGTCCGAATTAAGGACGTATTCGGGATCTAAAGTATTACTGCCTCCTTTACCCGCAGCGGATTCTGCTAAGATAGGATCTGCAATATTATCTCCTCCTGCTACAGCCATAACAGTACCCCAGCCTGATTCGCTGGAACTGGTGGAACCGAATATTTCCGAATAACCGGATTTTTCATAATAAAACGTAGGTTTAGCGGAATCTTTACCTAAGTTTTTAGATGCTATTAATTTAAACTGATTATCTATAAAGTCTGCCACTTCCTTTGCTCTGCTTTCTTTTTGAAAAACAGTTCCAAGAAGCTTCAAAGTTTCCTGTGTTGAAGTGGTAAAGCTTTTACCGGGTACATCTATCAATACAATAGGGATCCCGGCTGCAGTTAACTGAGTTTCAACTTCCAAAGCGTATTTATGTGCTCCCATAGCTGAATTAACTAAAAGCACGTCCGGATCCATTGCGAGAATCATCTCCAAGTCAAAAGGAGCATTGTGATCGGATATCTGCCCTACATGCTTCATATAATCACCGATTATAGGTGTATATAGTCTGGCATAGCCTTGCAACCCACCGCCGCCATCCTGACCGGAAGCCACTAATTTGTGAAAAGCGTCTTCGCCTAGAATTGGAATGATAAAGTCTATAACGTCCATGGTGCTGATACCATAAGTGGAAATAGGTGTATCCAGCTTTACCTCACGTCCCTTTACGTCTTTTATAGTTATGGAGCCGGTTTTTGGTGCCTTAACGGGCAGTGAGCCCATATCCAAAGTAAAAGCTTCTTGAGCCATGCTCTTAATCTCTTGATAATCATAATCCGAAGGATCTAAACCTGCTTCAGTCAAAGCATCTGCTACCGCCGCCAAAATAGCATCACCGGTAATAGTTGCTCCGCTTATACCATCAATTGCAAGAGATTGAGAAGACACAATCTCCGGTGGCATTTTTTCTATAGGAATAGTGCCTATATCCGGAGTCTCTTCGTGGTTTTCATCAATTTCAACAGCTAGGATTTTTCCCTCTTCATCCAAAGTTACTTCTACATTCAGATTCCCATGATAGGCGGGAGCACTTCCTTTATAAACACCGGCAAAATCTTTTTCACCAACGGTCTCCGAAACCGGTGCTTTAGAAGAACAACCGGTGACTATTGCAAGTATAAGCACCATTATCATGAGGCTTGCTAATATTTTTCTCATAATCTAATCCTCCATTTTTTTTAAATTTTCAAATGTTTTAAATAATTTAGGTTATTTTTTGAATAAAAAATAAATCACCTTCCCCTCGAAAAATGAGATAAGATTTACCCAATGGCAGGTCTCCTGACTTGCACCTTCAAATGCCGCCTTCCCGGTATAAACCAGTGGCTTTATGACATCGAATTTTGATGCTTACAGTAGCGGGGCTGTTACGGATTCTCACCGTATTCCCTTTCAATTGCTTATGCAAACCTATGGGTTTTATTATTTAGTTTTAGCTATATATTAATCTCTCGGACTTTTACTTCTATAAGGTTTTATATCCAAGAGAGGACTGTCGTCCAGCATATCCACGCCCTGAAATTTTATTTTACATTTTTCTACACTGATAAAGTTTACTATAGTGACGCCTATACCATTAGGTCTGTGAGGACTTCTTGTGGAGAAAACCCCCACTTCCTTATTAGTTCTATGAGAAATAGTGGTCAGCTTATAACCCGGTGATTTATCAAGATAAAACAAAACCAAACCTTGGGTCCCGGGTTCAATATTAGCAATCCCTTCGCAATACTCTTCAAAAACCTCTATTACACCGGTTATTTCCATATTATTGTAGGGGGATTCCGGCCTAAAAGGAGGTACTTTAAGGTCGTCAGGTGTTTTAAAGGGGGTCTTGATTATCCCGATAGGCTTAAATATAATATCCTGACTCATAATATATCTCACCTTCCTTGTTAAACAGCCTGATCTTGTTTCTTCATATACAGGTTAATGTTTTCTCTCATTCTATCCAAAAAAGAGTAAGCCAAATCAGCTTCTTCCGATGTAAAACCTTTTATTAGAACTTGGTTTAACTCTTTATATATTTTCTGATAATCATCCTTTAGTGCGACGGATTTTTCCGTAATATAGACGTTTTTCTTTCTTCCGTCTTCCTCATCCGGCATACGCCTGACAAATCCATCCTCCTCTAATTTTTTTATGGCTCTGGCGGTATGGGCTTTGTCCACATACAATTCTTCGGAAAGCTGTTCTTGGGAGATACCGTCATGTTCCAGTAAAAGACGATTAAAAAAATACCATTGTCCTCGGCCAATACCATATTCGGCGGCCTTCGGGCTTATATAGGCCAAGCTCTTTCGATATAAATCAAGTATTGTCCTGATTAGGGAGTTGGACTTTTCCATAAAAACCTCTCTTGTATATAAAATATTTTGCTAAAAGTTATCATAAAAAATCATAACATAATATAGTTGACTAGTCAACTTGTCCTCAAGGATTATATAGCAAGCAGTAACCATCTTCGTGCTCTAATCAAACAGCCTCTAGGCTTAACTTTTTCTACTAATAAGAGTACTATCTTCTAAATTAGGTAAACATATAATATTTTTTATCCTAGCTTACGAGTTCCTAAGGGGATTGGCAAATTTTTATTCCCATATATTATATTCAGCTATCTCCTGTTATTTCTTTAATTACCTTTTTGCTTAAACTGTTTAATACCAAACCATAGGATGTATCTATCATTTGCTTTAATACATCGTCCGGTACATCACCGTCTATATAAACAGAATTCCAATGCACCTTATTCATAAAATATCCCGGTACAATATGTTCATATTGTTCTCTTAAGTATTCTCCAAATGCAGGTTCACATTTTAAAGTAAAAATATCTTTCTTATATTTATCTTGACCTTCCATAGCAAACATTTTTCCGCCTATAAGATATCTTGTTGCTTCCCATTCAGCTTTATATTCCTTTTGAACGCCTTTTTTTGAAAGGCAATACTCATCAAACCACTTATATTTCATGTGTGTTCCCACCCTTTCTATTATTTTTAATAATATATTTTTATAAAAGGTATAAGGATTAGCAATCAATATTTGCTTTTCTCGCTTGATACCCCAGTTCTTTTACATAAAGCATATATTCTTTACCGTCTTTAATAAAATGAGTACCGCATTGTCGAAATTCAAATCGGGTATTTGTTTTTATGCATTGTTCTCTTATTGATAAAACCCAATCATAATGGAGAGGGCGGGTATTGATACCTGATTCACCGCCTACCACAACTAATTCAATATCTTTTAAATATTTCATTATATCAATTTCTTCAATTAATGGTTGGCAGATAATATTTCTATGTTTGATGGGTAAAGTATTAAAAAGAGCAAGTCTGATATCCGCCCGTTTCTGATTTTCAACAGTGCATCCAACAGTTACATTTTTATAACCATCAGCCCAATCATCCGGGATACATTCTAAAAATCTATTAATCCGCTTGGTTAAAAATATAAAATGCAAATCCGACCTTTCTTTCATCATTTGCCAACATTCTATGCGCCACTCATCGGCTTCCTCAATTAAAAAATCTGTGGAAAAGCATAGATAAACTATTTGTCCCGATTTCATTTTATATTCTCCGTTTTTCTTTTTTGCAATAGGGGCGTAAAAGTTATCCAGTTTAACAATCTGATTGGTATCTACACCCCGCTTTGCATCTCCTTTATGTATATAACAATATTTACAGCCTTCACTGTACCTATGACATCCACGCCATGGATTCCACATAGCCATAATTATCACCGTCCCTCCGGTAGCCCTAATCAGAATATATATTATAAATTCTGTTTGCCATTTGCTTAAGTTCATCTCTGACATGTGGCGGACTTATTACTTCAACTTTATCCCCGAAACTCAGTATAAAGCTATAAATCCAAGGGTTTTCAGGTATATATGCATCGACCTGCAATTTTCCGTCATCACGCTTCGTTATAGTCACATCTGTCAAGTCTACAATGAAACCTTCCATTTCACCCTCAAAAACCAACTTCAAAGCTATCATATTCTCCGGTTTCTGCCACTCATCTTCCCAAGGATACTCCTCCGGGCTGATTTCTTTTTTGTTAAAAGTTGAATCTAGGACTGTTAACTTATCTATCCTAGTAAGCTTAAAAAGGCGAAATTCCTTCCTTAGATGACAGTATCCGTATAGATACCACTTTTGATTTTTTAGGATTAATGAGTATGGTTCCACCTTCCGTATAGTGCGATTTCCATATATATTGATATAATCAAATCTAATTTCTTTATTATCCTTAATCGCTCCGCGGATTATTTTACTTCTATCTTTAAGTGCTTTGCCTTCACCCCAAGGTGTGGGATCAATGACAATTTGATTTGCTTTAGAATCAATTGTTTTAAGTTGGGTAGTAGATAATATGTTTTTGAACTTTCCAATAAGAATCTCATGTTTACAATCCGGCAGTGTCTTACCAATACCTCTTAGTGTTGTAAAAATGCTGGCCATATCATCTTCAGTAAGAATACTCTTATCCAAGCGAAAACCTTCTGCAATCCCAATGCCACCTTTAGCGCCTTGATATGTCACAATAGGTATTCCGGCAAGGTTCAATGCTTCTACATCTCTTAAAATAGTTCTTGTAGAAACCTCAAACATTTCCGTCAGTTCTTTTGCCCGAATTTTTCTTTTTCTCAACAGCATTACTAAAATGGAAACTAGTCTGTCAGTTTTCATATAATCGCCGCCTGATTGACAAAGTAAAATATAAAAAGGCTTTTCTCGTTCCACAAACTCACTAGCAATAAGCAATATATATCACAAAGGAACTTTCTGTATTATATTGAATTATAACCTATATAATGAAATATTTCAGCATTTTGACATGCTAATTGGTGTTATAAATAATGCCGCTTTGCAGGCGGCATTATTTATAAGATACATCTTGATATATTATTTCAAAGGGAAAACTATTTTTGTTAATAATTCACTTTCCGGCACTTCGCCAGGAGAGTTATAATAAAATTCATAGGATGCTCCTGTTGGCTCATAGCCGTTTTTACCAATCCATTCCAACATCTCATTATAAGCAGGTTCTGTTGCAGAATATGAGCCTTTATGCATACAAGATACTTGATTACCCTCAGGAATGAAGCTAGGTTGAATCTCACCCTTCCCCGCCAATGCTTTTGATACAGGAAACCCCAGTTCTAAGTCCAAGTCCTCCATATCCATATTGTAATACGCCACGAAAGCCGCGTCTGCAGGCTCTTCACCTAATTCAGAGAGATACGCCGCAATACCCGTAAAAATCCTTCTGCATAGCATAGGTAGGTCCGTAACAGGGGCTCTAGTTTTAACTGATAGCACCGGTTGTTTAGTTTTCTTAGTCAATTCGATTTTATAATCCATTTTTACTGCCTCCTTCTAATTAAATTAATACTATAATCTAATTATAAAGAAGCATACCTGACAACTATATGTCATGTTTAAAACTAACTTTTCTTTCTATATACTGTTACTTATTTATTTTATCAGCAATTATATTTTAATCACGCTACCCGTAGCAATATATTGAATCCTATCACCCATCAGGCTTTTAAGTTGATCATATGCTTCCAATCCGGTGCAATGCCCCGTATAATACTTGGATTTGGTTTTCATTAAAAAATCAGCAATGCCTTTTATAGTTTCAATGTCCTCGCTTTTTTTGTTATTACGGTTATATAAATGAAAACCGCCGATAACATAATCCGGTTCGCTTCCCTTAATTTCTTTATATTTGTTAACTATATTAACTATTCCATTATGAGCACAACCGGCTAATAAGAGTGTTTTATCTTCTTCAGTAATAATTAAATTTTGTTCATGTTTAAATATGTCTTCCATCTTCTCATTTTCCTGTTCCATAAACAAAGATTTATTAGCCAAAGAAAAAAACTCCCTACCTTTCACATTTGAAAACAACTCCAGTTCATCATCAATGCGCAGGTAATTCTCAACAAAAACAAATCTGTCGCTTTCTTTTATACTTTCGTCAAAACCTATGTATTTAAATTCTCCATTAGCTCTTTTTGAATAGTAATTTTTCAGTGCATCTTTTTGCACATATACTTTCGCCTTTTTATTGTTTTGGAAAAAGGTTTCCAATCCTCCCCCATGGTCGTAATGTCCATGAGATATAGCAGCGATATCAATATCTTCAATGTTTACACCAAGTTTAGCTGCATTTTCTAAAAATAAATCGTTTGCACCCGTATCAAATAATAGTTTATGCTTTGATGTTTCAATATAAATGCTTAATCCATGCTGTCCTTTAAAATCTTCCGATATCACTTCATTCTCAGCTAAGGTCTTGATAATCAATATTCTTCCTCCTTCCCCAATATTAAATTAATTAAATCTTCACTTTGTATGTTTTTAAAATAATAGTCAATCTTAATCTCTTTTAAGCTGTTTGTTACTTCATTATCTTCATAACGCTTACCCTTTAAAGCGTTTTCGATATCTGATAAATCACCTGTCCCAAAAAAATCACCATAAAATTTAATGGCATCAATAATACCGTCCTTTACATCAATTAATGCCTCAACTTTACCGCTCCCAAACCTTTTAGATCTTTTTATGTTAAAGTCGGGAGATTTACCGTAATTCCATTCCCAAGTCATATATTTATTTTCCTTTAAATTTTCTATGTTTTGGATATCCTCTTTAGATAGCTCCCCGATTTCAAGTTTCTCATCCTCATCAAACATATATCTTAAAAGCAATTTTTTAAATTCCATTATATCTATGTCTTCGGCTAGATAGTCTTTAATATTTGTAACTCTGCTTCTTATGGACTTTATGCCTTTTGATATAATCTTATCCTTGGATACCTTTAGTGAATTTGTAAGCTCCTCCATTTGTGAATCAAAAAGCAAGGTCCCGTGGTGCAAGACTTTTCCTTTCGAGACGAATTGAGCATTGCCGGAAAATTTCTTTCCTTCAATTGTTATATCATTTCTTCCTGTCTGTTCGGCTTTAACCCCGAGTCTCCCCAGTGCCCTTACAATAGGAAAAGTAAACTTTCCAAAATCATAATCGCCTTCATAATTGCTTTTTATTATAAGTGAATAATTTAGATTTCCTAAATCGTGGTAAACTGCTCCGCCGCCGGTCATCCTTCTTACAATATGTATTTTTTTATCTTTTACGTATTGGGAATTTATCTCTTCCATTGTATTTTGATGCTTTCCTACCACTATAGTTGGCTCATTCCGCCACAATAACAAATAATCATTGCCATCACTTATGCTAAATAAATATTCTTCCATAGCCAAATTATAATATGGATTTGTGGATTCGTTGCTTATATAAATCATGTTTTACCCCCTTTGAAGTTCTTTATAATTACAATCTTTTCTTAAATGATACCACAAAAAAAGGCTATTTAAAATTTAGCCTTTTTT
>CAYXUX010000013.1:0-26069 GCA_964468275.1 uncultured Clostridiaceae bacterium | reverse complement strand
TTATATTTATTTTTTGGGGACTTTTATCGTTATTTCAATATAATCACCTTTATCTGCTTGATTATATTGCATCTTAAATCCGGTTTTTAAAATTTGTCTATAAACGTTCTTTATCGTATTAACATAAATGTTATATTGCATCTTACCTCTAATTCGTCTATCACTGAGCTCATCCTTAGCCGCTGCTGTTTCATCTATTAACTTTGCAATAATATCCTCCGTGGTTTTAACATTTAAAGACTTCTTAATAACATTCTTTAAAACCTTTTGCTGTAGCTTTTCATCGGGTATTTTTAATAACGCTCTTGCATGCCTTTCTGTTAATCTATGTTCCATAATTTTTTTCTTAACACTATCCGGAAGCCTTAAAAGCCTGATTTTATTTGCAACAGTAGATTGATTCTTACCAATTTTCCTAGCCAGCTCTTCTTGAGTCAAACCGTGATCATTGATTAGATTATAATATCCTTCCGCTTCGTCAAAAAAACCTAGGTTTTCTCTTTGCAAATTTTCTATCAAAGAGATTATTGCCGAATCCTGTTCTACTATTTCAATAACGATTGCCGGAATTTCTTTAAGCCCGGCCAGTTTCGCAGCTCTGAGTCTTCTCTCCCCTGCCACTAACTCATACCCTGCATCCCCCATTTTCCTTACGTTAATAGGTTGTAAGATTCCATATTCCATTATTGAATCTGATAAGTCCTCCAGATTTGATTTATTAAAATCTTTTCTAGGCTGATAAGGATTAGGAGAAATATCATCAACGGGTATATTAATTATTGATTTGTTTCCGTTCAATTAAATCATCCCCCCAATGCATTAACTATTACTATTTTACATATTCGCCGAATTTAAGTATCTTCCTTCTAAAAAAATTAAAAATCGCTCTTCATAATATGCTAAAACATACACCAATTCGAACAATTCTATCATTTTATCGGGTTTGACGAAGGTTTTCCCGCTTTTCTCGGATATTTTGCCGGTGTTTTATAAATTTTTTTTATTACAATAATATTTCGCTTTATGTCACTTCCCGGCAATATAAATTCTTTTACTTCATTTATCTCCCCGCCAAGTACCTTTAGGGCTTTCTCCGCTTCTTTTAACTCATCTTTAAACTTTGGTCCTTTTTGGCATAAAAAATACCCGCCCTCTCTAATATAAGGCAAACAATATTCTAAAAGGACGTTTATGGAAGCTACCGCTCTGGATAATGCAATATCATACTTTTCACGATAGTCTTCTTTATTTCCATATTCTTCGGCTCTTCCATGAATTATTTCTACATTTTTTAAACCAAGATTTATAACAATGTTTTCTAAATAATTCGTTCTCTTTCTTAATGAATCCAATAAAGTAATATTTATTTTTTTATTTAATACTTTAAGCACCAGTCCGGGAAATCCTGCCCCGGTACCGATATCTACAACCTCAAATCCATCCTTTATATATCCGGTAGCCATACAAGTTGCCGAATCAAAGAAATGCTTTATAAAGATTGCTTCATCATCAGTAATGGAAGTAAGATTTATTTTTTTATTCCACTCTAAAAGCATATCTTTGAATAATAAGAGCTCATCTATGCTTTCCTTATTAATTTTTATATTTAATTCTTTAAAACCATTTTCTAAAAATATTCTTTCTTCCACTTAAATCCTCCGATAATTAGTCTTCATTATTACCTCAGAACTCTCGAAACTACTTGCAAATACATATTCTTCAAAAAATGTTACTTCGAACGCAGTGAGAAATCTTATTTTACCGACAAATTAAGATCCTTCGCTGGCGCTCAGGATGACTGTACGATGGGAGAGACTCAGAATGACTGTAGGGTGACCGTGTGAGTAAAACTCAGGATAACCGCGCGTGGGGAAGACTCAAATAACAGTATGGGGAAACTCAGGATGACCGTGCGTATGAAACTTAGCGTAACTTATGGGCGAGAAATTCAGAATAACAATAAAGTAGCTTTTTCAGTGGTCTTAGGACCTTCTCCTTTGCTCTAAATATACTAATAAAACTGAAATATCAGCCGGGGATACCCCCGATATTCTAGAAGCCTGACCGATATTAATTGGTTTTATATCCGTTAACTTTTGCTTTGCTTCCATGGAAAGTCCTCTGATAGAATTATAATCAATATCGGGGTATAGCTTTCTGTTCTCCGTTTTCTTAAACTGCTCAATCTGCTTTCTCTGCTTCTTGATATATCCTTCATACTTTATTAATATCTCTAAAGCCTCCGCCTCCTCAAAAGTAATGGAGGGCATTTCATCATCTATTTCTTTAAAGGATAAATAATTTATTTCCGGTCTTTTAAGAAGCTCATATAAGCTTATTCCTGACTTTATTTGAGTGCTGTTGTATTTATTCAAATAATTATTTACTTTATCATTTACACCTATAACAGTTTTTTTAAGTCTTTCTATTTCATTTTCTATATTATTCATCTTTTTAATAAACTTTTCATATCTCTCTTCCGAAACCAATCCAACTTTATAACCTTTCTCGGTAAGCCTTGAATCTGCATTGTCCTGCCTTAGCATCAAACGGTATTCTGCCCTTGATGTCATCATTCTATAGGGTTCATTAGTGCCTTTTGTCACTAAATCATCAATTAAAACCCCTATATAAGCTTCGGAACGATCAAGAATAAAAGGTTCTTCTCCCCTTATCCCCAGCACTGCATTTATCCCCGCCATAAGTCCTTGAGCCGCAGCCTCTTCATAACCGGAGCTTCCGTTAATTTGACCGGCAAAGAAAAGACCTTTTACATGCTTGGCTTCCAAGGTTAGCTTCAATTGTGCGGGATTGATGCAGTCATAATCTATAGCATAAGCTGTCCTCATCATATGAGAGTTTTCAATGCCGGGAACAGTTTTAATCATTTCCATCTGCACGTCTTCCGGTAAGCTTGATGAAAGCCCCTGCACATACATTTCGTTCGTGTCGAGCCCTTCCGGTTCAATAAATATTTGATGGGAATTCTTATCGGGAAATGTCACTATCTTTGATTCGATGGAGGGGCAATACCTTACTCCTACCCCTTCTACCCCGCCTGTATATAATGGGGAACGATGCAAGTTTTCTTTTATCAAATTATGAGTATCTTCATTTGTATAGGTTAGCCAACAGCTTTTTTGCTCAATATCTAACTCCTCCGTCATAAAAGAAAAGCATTGCAGCCTTTCATCTCCCGGTTGTTCTATCATCTTACTGAAATCAATGGATTTCCTATTTAATCTTGCCGGTGTTCCTGTTTTAAATCTTCTTATTTCAAAACCGAGCTTTTCTAAGCTCCCCGTTAATTTCTTTGCAGGAAATAAACCATTTGGTCCTCCTTCATAGCTTACGTCTCCGATAACAATTTTACCATTTAAAAATACTCCCGCTGCCACAATCACTGCCTTACAATGGTAAACGGCACCTAGGTTTGTAATAACACCGGTTATTACCTTATTATCCGATAATATTTCGCAGATTTCGGTTTCTTTGATATCTAAATTGTCTTGTTCTTCCAAAACCTTCTTCATTCTCATTGAGTACTTCTTTTTATCTGCTTGGGCTCTAAGTGCTCTGACTGCAGGTCCTTTTTTAGTATTAAGCTCTCTGACTTGAATCATAGTCTGATCTATATTTAAGCCCATTTCTCCGCCCAAAGCATCAATCTCTCTTACCAAATTGCCTTTGGAAGGGCCTCCCAAAGAAGGATTGCAAGCCATCAAGGCTATGCTTTCTAGATTTATTGATGTAACCATAGTCCTCATGCCCATTCTTGCACAGGCCAAAGAAGCTTCACTTCCTGCATGTCCCGCACCGATAACTATTACATCATACTCTCCGGCAAAATATTGCATTTCATCACCTCATGCTACTTACCTATACAAAATCTCGCAAATATTTCATTTATCAAATCTTCTTCTACTGTATCTCCTGTTATCTCACCTAAATGAAGCCAAGCATCTTTTATATCAACAGAAACCAAATCAACGGGTATATTATTAAAAATCGCCTCCAAAGCCTTGTCTAAACTATCCTTCGCCATTTCCAATAAATTTTTATGTCTGATATTGGATATCATTGCAGTACTTTTCAATTTGATACTGCCCCCATAGACGATATCTACTATTGTCTTTTCCAGTTCCTTGATACCTTTATGCTCCTTTATGGATATCAAACAAGTATTTCCCTTGCTGAATATTTTTTCTATCTCCTTCAAATCCGCCGCAATACCTAAATCAATCTTATTACAAGCGACTATCACTTTTTTATCCTTTACCAAAGATATTATATCCCAATCTTCTCTTGTTAACTTTTCCGATATATCTATAATAAATATTATTAAATCAGCCTTTTCGATAGCTTCCTTCGATCTTGCCACACCTATTTTTTCAACAACATCTTCAGTATAGCGCAAACCTGCAGTATCTATCAGTTTTATTAAAATACCGCTAATATTTAAATGCTCCTCAATAATATCTCGTGTTGTTCCGGGTATATCTGTTACTATTGCACGGTTCTCTTTTAAAAGCATATTTAATAAAGAAGATTTCCCCACATTAGGTCTGCCGACTATTGCCGTATTTAGCCCGTCTCTTTGTATCTTGCCTTCTTCATAAGTATTCAGCAAATTAATTATACGCCCCAAAGCAGTCTCCGTATTATTTTTTACATTTTCAGTAGTAATTTCTTCTATATCATGCTCGGGAAAATCTATTGAGGCTTCGATGTGCGAGAGAGTTGATACAAGGATATCCATTATCCCCTTAATCTCTGAAGACAATGTACCATCCAGTTGGTTCACGGCATTACCTAAACCGTCACCGGTTTTTGCCGTAATAACATCTATTACTGCCTCTGCTTGTGTCAAATCCAGCCTCCCGTTTAAAAAGGCTCTTTTCGTAAATTCACCTTGTTCCGCAAGTCTAGCCCCATTTTTTAAAACCAAATCCATTATCTTTTTTATTGCAACAATACCGCCATGACAATGAATCTCCACCACATCTTCAGCAGTATAAGAATAGGGTGCTTTCATGATAACAGCCAAGACTTCGTCTATCTTATTATTATTTTCATCAATTATATAACCATAGGTCATATATCTGTTTGGCATATTCCCCACATCGGTTTTCTTGCCTTTGAACAATCTTTTAAGAATTTCTATAGAAAGATTGCCGCTAAGCCTGATTATGCCAATACCCGACTCACCGGGTGCGGTACCTACGGCGGCTATGGTATCTGTAGACAAATCTATACCTCGTTTCTATTTAGAAACCCGGTATTTTCATACCGGGTTATTTACAAGCTATAATTACTTTTCTATAAGGCTCTTCCCCTTCGCTATAGGTTATAACACCGGGATAATCCTGTAAAGTGAAGTGTATTATTCTTCTCTCATATGGATTCATAGGCTCCAGCTCCACTCTTCTATTAGTTCTGACTGCCTTGCCGGCAAGACGTTTTGCCAGCCTTATTAAAGTTTCTTCTCTTTTTTTCCTATAATTCTCCGTATCCAAGATAACCCTGGTATAATTATCTCTGCCCTTATCCTTATTTACAACCAAAGCAGATAAATACTGTAGAGCATCTAAGGTCTGGCCTCTCCTGCCAATAATTATTCCCATTCTAGGACCTATAAAATCAATATTAAGATTATTGGAATCTTCTTTAATCTTAATTTCAGCTTTCATATCCATTGCATCCAATACATTTCTTAAAAACCCGTATGCTTTTTTCTTATCATCCTCTATATTGGATTTCTCTTCAACTACCTTTTCGATTATTTCCTCAACTTTTACCTTTGCATCCTTGGAACCTATAAACCCTAAAAATCCTTTACTTGGTTCTTCTAAAACCTCAATTTTTGCATTCTCTTTTTTTATATTAAGCTCGATTAATGCCAATTCTACTGCTTCATCTACTGTTTTTGCCGTCTTCTCAACACATTTCATCATTATTTCCCTCCTTCAGGATTCAATGCAGTCTTAGTCATCAAAAATTGCTGTGCTATGGTAAATAGATTACCTACGACCCAATACATTGCAAGTCCCGACGGAAACTTAACTGTAATCCAACCCAACATAATAGGCATAACCATATTCATGGTTTTCATATTGGGATCCGTATTTCCTTTAGCTGCCACCATATTCATTTGAAAATAAGTTGTAAGAGCTGATAAAACAGGTAGAATATACATTTTATCCGGCAAACCTAAATCAGGCAGCCATAAAAAGCTCTTGGATATTGCATCAAATTGTTCCGGTGTAAACACAAATGTTGTGGGGCTTTGTAAAACTCTGAAAAGAGCAATTATAATAGGCATTTGTATTAATAACGGCAAGCAACCACCAGCAGGGTTATATTTCTCTTCCTTATATAATTCCATAAGTTTTTCATTAAGTCTTTCTTTATCATTTTTATATTTTGCTTGCAATGCTTTTATCTTTGGATTTAATTCATTCATCTTTTTTGTAGATTGAGTCTGTTTAATATTTATAGGTAAAAGTAAAATCTTAGTCAAAATAGTAAACAATATTATAGATATACCATAATTCCCAACCATATCGTATATTAGTTTAAGCAGTGCGCCAAGCGGTTTTGCGATAGCAGCCAGCACGGTAACTCCCCCTTTTTTACTAAGTATATATAAACATTATGTTTATTATCAAATTATTAAATAAAGCAACAAAAATCATCAAGGCACAGGATCAAATCCGCCGGGATTAAAGGGATGACATTTCCCAATTCGTCTTATTGCTAAAAAACCCCCTCTTAGCACTCCAAATTTATCAACAGCTTCAACAGCATAATGGGAGCAACTAGGCATAAAACGACATTTATTTGGAAACAAAGGCGATATAAGTTTTTGATATAATTTTATTAAAAAAATAACAAGGTTTTTCATTCTTTAACATCTCTATTTAAATAATTTAGCCCTTTTTATAGCATTTATCATGCATCTTTCTATATCGTAGTAACTTGCATCACTGCTTCCTACTCTTGCAGTAAATACAAGATAGTATCCCGGTTTAATATCATCAAATATTTTTCTAAAATTTTCTTTCATAAGTCGTTTGATACGATTTCTAACTACAGCATTTCCAACTTTTTTGCTCACCGAATATCCGACTATACTATATTGTTCATCATTTCTTAAAATATATAATACCAAGTACTTTTCTGCAAAGTATTTTCCTTTTGAATATACCTTTTTAAAAACACTGTTTCTTTTTATTCTGTAGAGATTATTCATAATAAATCTCCTATTATTATGTTTATCAAGTATTGTCCTTATTATAAAGGAAAAGCAATAAAAAAATCTATAAGAATTTATAAAATATCCGTAATCTAGCGAAAAAGGCCACAATAAGCGGCCTTATGCAGACAATTTCTTTCTACCTTTTCTTCTTCGTCTCTTAATAACAAGCCTGCCGTTAGCAGTTCTCATCCTTTTTCTAAATCCGTGAACTCTTTTTCGCACTTTCTTTTTTGGTTGATAGGTTCTTAACATTTTTACACCTCCTAACGGCTAACTAAACACAACCCGTACATTCAAATTATATATATATTAGTATTGACTGTCAAGAAAGAGAATTAAATAATAACAGCGACCCACAGAGACAGTCCGAGACCACTGTCTCTGTGGGTCACAATGAGTCTCACAAAAAGCCCCTCAAAAAGTTAATCCCAAGGCCTTTCGGACGAGTGCTGCCCGTCCCTGCTGACTGTCATTAAATTATCAGCCTAGTCCTCATAAGTATCACCGGTCCAATAAGTTCTGTATCCTTTGAGTATATCGTCAGGATCAATAGCCTCGGCAACCCAAGCACCTTTTTTAATCACTTTTTTTACTCCGTTTGAATCATATTCATATGCTTCAAACCTATCTACTTCGCCGTATCTGGGAGAAGGGTCAACTACGGGTCCCGGTGAAATAATGGGATCATAGATTCGAAAATCAACAAATTTCATTTGTTTTCCGTTTTCATATATATACATCCTGCTTAAAGGATTTGTTTTTCCTCTTACTTCTCTTTCACTATAAAATTGATAATGTCTCCCGTGGGGTTCACCATTAAGATTTAATCCGTTTATGCGGCTTAAAGCCAGTTTCTCATTGTTTAAAACGACATAAGCTATCTCGCATCTCAGGGTTGTTTTAACACCATTTTCATCTACGCTGAGAAACTCCATGACAACCGGTTCAAGCTCTCCTGATGGCGTATTACTTCGATTTCCACCATAATAAGCTTTCACAGTTAAATTTTTAAAATTTAATGGTTCGAGATCATCAAAAAGTTTGTAATTTGATATGTCTTTTATTGCTTTTGTAACTATTTCACTTTCCACTACATTTATATTAAAGACTTTTTTCTGCCCCGTCTCATTATCTTTTGCCGATATTTCATATGTTCCTCCTTTAGCAGGAACATGGAGTTTCCTTGAGTGCGTACCGCTTTTGCTTTTAAGAACCGGATTATTTGAAGTTATTTCTACATTGGAATAGTCATTGCCGTTTCTTTCTATCTTTATTTCTAACATTTCTCCCGCAGTAACTGACGAAGGATATATGAGTTCCAAGTCGTTTTGGATCATAGCATCTTCGTTTTTATTTTCTTCCTTTTCGAAACTTGAATTCTCACCGAAAACCATGCTCTCCATGTCAATATTAAAATCTTTTATTGTCTCTTTCCCTTCCTTATCCCACATGCTGATTTTTTTCGGCGCTCCTGCTCTTAAATAACCTAGCATTGTAAAATCCATAATCCATTCTCCGTTAGAATTAGTATAACCTTCCCATCCTGTATATGCCGGGTCCTTAAACTGAACTTTTATATTATCCTTATTGTTTCCATTAACTTTCACTTTTACAGAATATTCTTTGTTTAGCTCATCCTTTACTTTTTTGCTATATTCTCTTTGAAATTTCTTTCTTTCATCCCAATCATAATCGTCAATGGCTTCTTCCAATATAGTATTGAAATAACCGGACATAAGAGAGATATAATTATTGGACAGCCTTTGCTTCAATTCATCATTTAGATAGGCACCACCGCCAAGAATACTACTGCTTTGTCCTTCCTGCCCTATTATCCCTTGGGCTGTGAGTAGTTCTATATCATTCCATATTGCATTTGCATAATTCGCTATTTCCGTGTTTATTCGCTCATTGATATTTTGGGGATCGGTTTCGACAATCTTATAAAAAGCTTCATACCAATCCTTTCCGTTTCTTATTTTTATACCTCTGTTTAAGCTGTTATTAATATTATAGTAGTAATTGTAAGCTTTTTCGTATTGTGACTCTTTACTTGAAATTGCCGCCGTAGCAAATTCTTTTATTGACATATTTATCAAAGACGCACCTAAAAATCCAATATTTGCTCCCGCTGAACCAAGTTTTTCTATTATAAGACTTAAAGCCGCTTCATAGGCACCCGCTGCTGCGTCTTTATGTTTTCCGTTGCTGATATCAAAATATAGCTGCATGGGTATTAATGCTTTACCCATTTTAGTTACTACATCATTTATCGTGGAAAACCCGGGCAGTGTTTTATCTATAATGTCTGTTGACACCGTGCCTATTTCAAACCAATCCTTAGCAGCTTCCCAGCCTTTTTCTAATGCTATTCTTTCTAAATCCGCCCTACTTAATCCCGAAATTTTATTTACATCAATTTTTTGAAAGTTATAAAAATCTATATAATAAAAGTCTATTTTTGCTGCGGCCCCTTTATTTTTTTCATAATCTATTTCCGCTACTCCATAGGTAGAGAGATGGTTTGTCTTTATGATAAGGTTTTTACTTTTTTGCTCATATAATATATTTTCCCATTGTTTTGTATCCGGGTTATAATAAAAAGCACCGTAATGCCCCGAATCAGGTAACGGAATTTCTATTTTCAATAAGGATGAAAATTCCTTTATGTCTTCTAATTTAATATCAAAAGCAGATACAAATCTGACACCGTCTTTTGGGGGGATATTTTTTATTTTATCAACCGTTAATTCTTTTTCTATTGGTAGGCTCGTATAGGGTACAGTTACGGAAATATCCTGTGATACTACTTTTACCGGGCCGTCTTTCGGGTTTACCTTTTGTTTAAAGCCGTCAGCCGTAAATGTTGCATTTATCACCATAGGTTCAATGCTTGTTTTTGGCTTTTCTTCCGATTCTGTTGAAATGCCTTCAAAACTTTCTTGGGTACCGCTTCCTCCGCTCATATAAAAGGATTCATAAGTTCTTGTTACAATAGCAATAGCTTGCTCCCTAGTCGTATTTCCCAAAGGATTAACTTCATTTTTTTCATTTCCTTTAATTATGCCTTTACCATTCATAAGTCCGACTGCTTCTGCAGCCCAAGATGCTATTTGGTTTTTATCGGCAAAATTCAATAAATATTCTCCTGCAATATAAGATAAATCAACTGATTTTAGAGTGCGATGAAACATAACAGCAATTTCTTGTCTGCTTATACTTCTCTCAGGCGCAAATAGCGTTTCTTCTGTGTTTATGCCTTTTACAATTCCTAAGTCATAGGCTTTTAGTACTTCCGTATTGTTAGTATCAGTGAATCTGCTCGGACCCGGTGATGCTTTTTTACCCGATAAGACTTCATATAGCTTTATCGCCAATTCACAAAACTCTTCTCTGGTAATGTTTTGCTGATAGTTGCTCAATACTCTTGTTGTCACCAAGTTGTAGTATTTTCCTTTTTCCACTTCTTCAACAGCCCAGTCACTTGGAGAAGCAAGCCCTGCGGCAGCCAGAGCTGTAATGGACGCTAAGCCGCTAAAAAGAAATGATAGGGCTAATATTATGCTTAGCATTTTCTTCATCATTCTATCCCCTTCTCATATAAATTTTCACTCATAAAAAAACATATATAATTTATATAGATATTACCAAGCCCCTTTCTTATTAAAATAATGAGAAAATAAGACTTTTTCTTAATATATTATACCATTAATATTTGGTGATTTTTTCATATTAATGTTATTTTTATAATTAAATATTAAGCACAGGGCAGCTAAGAGGGCTGAAAATTAAATTTGAATTAATACCCTGTTTTTGATAATATTAAACCATGGCTTTAATATTATATATTTTTTGTGTATAAGTTTGTGTATAAATCTTGATTTTTGTTAATAACTTCTTTATTCTAAGGTAGTTATCCTCATTTTAACAAGCTAAATTACATAAATTTTTGTTAATATTTTTTTCAACAATATGTGGACAACTAGTTTTACATAAATTTATTATAAATCTAAAAAGGAGGACAAAAATGAACCTTCAGTACGACGAAATATGGAATGAAACTCTTGAATTAATTAAAGTGGAATTAACTGAAATTAGTTTTAATACATGGCTGAAGTCCATTAAACCAATATCTATAGTAGATAATAAAGTCCTTTTTTATGTCCCGGAGGACTTTACCAAAGGCATAATAGAGACCAGATATTCAAATTTAATAAAAAATGCATTAAAACAAGTAACAAATAAAGAATATCAAATAAAATTTACTATAAACGAATATGAAATAGATGCTGGTAAAAAACCAAATGAACAAGAAGAAGGAAATACCAATTATTCTTTGAATTTACGCTACACTTTTAACACTTTTGTTATCGGTAACAGCAATAGACTGGCTCATGCCGCTTCTGTTGCCGTATCCGAATCCCCCGCTAAAGCTTATAACCCTTTATTTATTTATGGTGGTGTAGGATTAGGAAAGACTCATCTTATGCATGCGGTGGGGCATTACATATTAGATCAAAACAAAAACTCCAAAGTAGTGTATGTTACTTCGGAAACCTTTACCAATGAATTGATTAATTCCATAAGAGATGATAAAAATATAGAATTCAGAAGCAAGTATAGAAATGTCGATGTTCTACTTATAGATGATATTCAGTTTATAGCAGGTAAAGAAAGAACTCAAGAAGAATTCTTTCATACTTTTAATACTTTATATGAAGCAGATAAACAAATAGTTATATCAAGTGACAGGCCTCCCAAGGAAATATTAACATTAGAAGACAGACTAAGGTCAAGATTTGAATGGGGTCTCATTGCCGATATTCAACCTCCTGATTTAGAAACAAGAATAGCCATATTAAAGAAAAAAGCAGATTTAGAAAATCTCACCGTACCCAATGATGTATTATCTTATATTGCAAATAATATTCAATCAAATATAAGAGAATTGGAGGGGGCTTTAAATAAGGTAATTGCATATTCCACTTTATACAATTTAGAAATAAATGAAGAAATGGCTGTTGAAGCACTAAAGGACATTTTATCCGGTAAAAAAGCAAAAATAATTACTGCAGATTTAATAAAAGCAAATGTAGGAGATTATTTTGACATGAAAGTTGAAGATTTCAATGCTAAAAAAAGAACAAGAGCAATAGTATATCCCAGACAGATAGCAATGTATTTATGCAGAGAAATGACTGATTTGTCTTTGCCTCAAATAGGGGAAGCATTTAATAGAGATCATACCACTATTATGCATGCCCATGATAAAATAACTGCAGAATTAAAATCCGACTCACAATTAAAATTATTAATAGAAGAATTGGTTAAGAGAATAGAAACTACATAAATCTGTATAAGCTTGTTAATATTGTACTGATAAACTGTTAATAATATTTAGACATTAATTTTTCTTTATTTATATAAACAACTTAATAAGGAAATAAGACACAATATATTAATATAGAAAACCTATATTTAGTAAAGGCTTTTTATTGTTTTGCACAAATTAACAGCTACTATTACTATTACTAGATATTATTATATTACTATTAATAATAAATAAAAATTTGGAGGTTATACACAATGAGAATTATTACAAATAAAAATAAACTAATTAACAGCATAAATATTGTACAAAAAGCAGTTCCGTCAAAAACAACCCTTCCAATATTAGAAGGTATTTTATTTAAAGCTGAATCTGGAAAACTGGTGCTAACATCTACAGATCTGGAATTAGGTATAGAAACTTCAATAGAAGCCGATGTTATTGAAGCAGGAAGTTTAGTAATGGCATCCAATACGATAGGAGATATTGTTAGAAAATTGCCTGACTCCGAGATTGAAATAGTTACAAAAGAAAATTTTATAGTAATAAAATGTGAAGGTTCTGAATTTGAAATTTTAGGATTGTCTATAGAGGAATTCCCTGAATTGCCATCAATAGATAGAGATAATGAATTGACAATGCCTGAACCAATCCTTAAAGAAATGATAAGGCAGACAATTTTTGCAGTTTCCAATGATGAAATTAGACCTATACTAACAGGTGCTCTTTTAGAAGTTACAGAAGAGAAAATAACAATGGTAGCATTAGACGGTTATAGGATGGCTGTAAAAACAAGTAATATTCTAAATAATAATAGAATAAAAGCAGTGATTCCGGGAAAAACACTTTCTGAATTAGGAAAGATTCTTAATGAAACAGAAGGCACGGTGAACATTTTTATATCAAAAAATCAAATACTATTCCATACAGGTTCCACTACAATTACCTCAAGGCTATTGGAAGGAGAGTTTATTGATTATAAGCAATTGATTCCAAAAGAATATAAAATTAAGATAAAGACTAAAAGAGAAGATTTTTTTAATGCTTGTGACAGAGCAGCCTTATTTGCAAGGGAATCAAATAGCAATATAAGATTTGAAATATTAGACGAAATTATGAATATAAGATCAAATTCAGAAAAAGGTAATGTTCATGAAGAATTAAAAATAATGAAAGAAGGAGAAGATCTTGAGATAGCATTTAATCCGAGATTTTTTATAGAAGCCTTAAAAGTTATGGATGGTAAAGAAATTGAAGTAGAATTTACAACCGGTGTCAGTCCCAGTATAATAAGACCTGTTGGAGATACAGACTTTCTGTATTTAGTGCTGCCTGTTAGAAGAAGATAAGAATATAAAGGAAGGCAGATTTTATGGAAGAAGTAAAAATAAAAAACGAATATATTAAATTAGACCAATTTTTAAAGTTTAAAGGAATTGTGGGCACCGGCGGAGAAGCAAAAATTCTTATTAGTGAAGGTAAAATAAAGGTTAACGGCGAAATAGAATATTCCAGAGGAAGAAAGTTAAAACCTTTGGATATTATAAATTACAAAAATAGTAAATTTAAAATAGTATAGTTGGCGGGAGTGCTTTTATTGAATATTGAATCTATATATTTAAAAAATTTTAGAAATTATGAGGAGCTATCAATAAAACTTAGCCCGGGTATTAATATTATATTTGGAGAAAATGCTCAAGGTAAAACAAACATTTTGGAATCCATTTATCTTCTTTCCATGGGAAAATCATATAGAACTCAAAAATATAATGAAATGATAAAATGGGATAAAGATAAATGTAAAATTTTTATAGATTATAATAAAGATAACATAAAAGGAAATATTGATTTTTTTATTTCAAAAACTAAAAAAAAACAAATAAAAATTAATGGTATAAATGTAGAAAAGTTGAGTGATATATTAGGCAGAATAAACACTGTTATGTTCTCACCGGAGCATATTAAAATAATAAAAGAAGGACCCGCAGAGAGAAGAAAATTTATTGATGCCATATTATCTCAAATAAAGCCAAGTTATTATTATAATCTTATTCAATATTTAAAAGTATTGGGACAAAGAAATATTCTATTATCCGACGATAAAAGGAAAAAAGAATTAAAAAATACATTAGATGTATGGGATATTCAGCTTATAGAATATGGATCAAAGATAATGGAAGACAGGTATATTTTTATAAAAAAAATAAGAAAAACCGCAAACATGATAAATAACCAGCTATCCGGCGGCAATGAAAATCTAGTATTGGAATATAAACCATCTGTAAGCATTTATGATTATTCGCGAGAAAATATAAAAGAGTCTTATGAATCGGTAATAAAGAAAGGTCGATTTATAGATATAAAGAGGGGAAATACTAACTGGGGACCTCATAGGGATGAATTGATTTTTAGTATAGGAGAAAAAGAATTAAGAAATTTTGGTTCTCAAGGGCAGCAAAGATCTGCACTACTATCACTTAAGCTTGCGGAAACTATTTTTATAAAAGATGAAACAGGCACAACGCCTGTTTTACTATTAGACGATGTTTTTTCAGAATTGGATAACAATAGAAGAGGGTACTTATTGGATTATATGAAAGATATTCAAGTTATTTTAACTTGCACGGATTTGAAAAATTTGAAATTAGAAAATGTAATTAATCCTACATTTTTTTATGTAAAAAACGCCAAGGTTGAGAGGATTGAGAGTGATAAAATAAAATTATAATAGATATTAACAAGTATGTAAATAATATACAATGGGATAATTAAATATAAATACTTTTATAATGTGATAGAATTAAGTAAAAACTCTTTTAAACTATTTAATTCATGTAAATAAGGGGGGTAAAGATGTTTATTCATCTTGGAGGAGATGTGGTTATTCCATTAAAGGATATAATAAGCATAATGAATTTAGAGACTAGCAGTCATTCAAAAAAGACAAAGGAATTTTTAAAGATAGCGGAAGATGAAGGTTTTTTAAACAGAATAACTGATAAAAAACCTAAATCCTTTATTTTTACTATAAAAGACAATCAGACAATAATATATTTGTCTCCTATTTCTTCAGTTACTTTGCAAAAAAGATCAGGTTTTATAAGTAAGAATCTTACATTTTAAACAAAAGGAAGTGTTGTGGTGGAAAAAAAGACAACAAGCCAATCTTATGAGGCTGAACAGATACAAGTATTAGAAGGGTTAGAAGCAGTAAGAAAGAGGCCGGGAATGTACATAGGCAGTACCGGTTCAAGAGGTTTACATCATCTTGTATGGGAAGTTGTTGATAATAGTATAGATGAGGCTTTGGTAGGAGCATGTAAAAATATTGAAGTTACTATCAATGAAGATAATTCTATAACAGTATCAGATGATGGAAGGGGTTTTCCGGTAGGCTTACATCCTAAATTGAAAAAACCTGCTGTAGAAGTGGCTCTAACCGTATTACATGCAGGAAGTAAATTTGGCGGCGGAGGCTATAAGGTTTCAGGAGGCCTTCATGGTGTAGGAGTTTCAGTGGTAAACGCATTATCGGAGAGCCTTGAAGTAGAGGTAAAAAGAGATGGAAAAATATATTATCAAAAATATGAAAGAGGAACAGCAATAACTGAGCTTGAAGTAATTGGAGAAACAAAGAAAACAGGAACTAAGATTACTTTTAAACCGGATACAAAACTATTTGATGAGTTGATATATAGTTTTGAAACTTTGGAAGTTAGAATAAGGGAGCTTGCATTTTTAAATAAAGGAATAAAACTGACTTTAAAAGATAAAAGAAACAATATAGAAAAGGTTTATCAATATGAGGGGGGTATAGTTTCTTTTGTTGAATTTTTAAATAAAAATAAAGATGTGCTTCATCCTAAGCCTTTATATGTTCTTGCTAATAAAGATGATGTAATTGTTGAAGTGGCGTTGCAATACAGCGGGAGCTTTAATGAAAATGTATATAGTTTCTGTAATAATATAAACACAATAGAAGGCGGTACTCATACTACAGGATTTAGAAATGCGGTTACAAAAGCAATCAATGATTATTCAAGAAAGTACAAATTTATAAAAGAAAATGAGTCTAATTTACAAGGAGAAGATGCAAGGGAAGGACTTACAGCCGTATTAAATATTAAAGTTATAGATCCTCAATTCGAAGGACAAACAAAAACAAAACTTGGGAATCCGGAAATAAGAAGTATAGTTGAAGGAATTCTTTATGAATCTTTAGGCGCATATTTTGAAGAAAACCCGCAAATAGCAAAGGTAATAATAGAAAAAGCTTTGACTGCATCCAGGGCCAGAGAAGCGGCAAGAAAAGCCAGAGAGCTCACCAGAAGAAAATCTGCACTGGAAAGCACTACATTGCCGGGAAAACTTGCAGATTGTTCAGAAAAAGATCCTTTTTTATGTGAAATTTATATTGTAGAGGGAGATTCGGCGGGAGGTTCCGCGAAACAAGGCAGAGATAGGAGATTTCAAGCCATACTTCCTTTAAGAGGAAAAATATTAAATGTGGAAAAAGCAAGGTTAGACAGAATTTTATCCAGTGACAGCATACGCTCTATGATTACGGCTTTTGGGGCAGGTATAAGCGATGATTTTGAAATTGAAAAAATGAGATATGGAAAAATTATAATAATGACTGACGCGGATGTGGACGGCTCACATATAAGAACCTTACTTTTAACTTTTTTCTTTAGATATATGAGGCCTCTTGTAGAGCTTGGATATGTGTATATAGCACAGCCTCCGCTATTTAGGATTAGAAAAGGCAGGGGAAACAGAGGAAAAGAATACTATGCTTTTGATGAAAATCAATTGGAAGAAATATTAAGTAGAATAGGGAGAGATTCGACAACGCTGCAAAGATACAAAGGACTTGGAGAGATGGATGCTTATCAATTATGGGATACAACGATGAATCCGGAAACAAGAACTATTTTGCAAGTATCTTTGGAAGATGCGGCGGCAGCGGATGAAATATTTACTATACTTATGGGAGATAAGGTAGAGCCGAGAAGGAAATTTATTGAGGAAAACGCCAAGTATGTAAAATATTTGGACGTTTGATTATGGAATAGTGATTATATAAGCTTTATAGCTACATGAAATGGCATTAAAGTATATATCATTTGATTCGATTGCCGTAGGGGCAATCTGTGATTGCCCGTTACAGCAGTTTTCCATTGAAGTATAAGATCCTTCGCTAACGCTCAGGGTGCCACTCTACACCTGTCATTCTGAACGAAGTGAAGAATCTTGAAAGCTTCGATGAAAGAAGATTTTTCGTTGATGCTCAGGGTGACACCCTACACTCGTCATTCTGAACAAAGTGAAGAATATAGTAAAAATGTTTGGGAGGGAAATTATTGGAAAACACTACTGAAAACATTAAACAAGTGAACATAGAAAAAGAAATGAAAAAGTCTTTTATAGATTATGCTATGAGTGTTATTGTACAAAGAGCGCTGCCCGATGTAAGAGACGGTTTAAAACCGGTACACAGAAGAATATTATATGCTATGCATGGACTGGGATTTACACCGGATAAACCTCACAGGAAATCAGCTACTACAGTAGGTGAAGTATTGGGTAAATACCATCCCCATGGAGATGCAGCCGTATATGATACTATGGTGCGTATGGCTCAAGATTTTTCTTACAGATACATGCTTGTTGACGGGCATGGGAACTTTGGTTCTGTTGATGGTGACAGTGCGGCTGCTATGCGATATACAGAAGCCAGAATGTCAAAAATTGCAATGGAATTGTTAAGAAATATTGAAAAAGACACCGTCGATTTTACACCAAATTATGATGAAAGTCAAAATGAACCTGTTGTATTGCCGGCAAGGTTTCCAAATCTTCTGGTAAACGGCAGCAGCGGAATTGCAGTAGGAATGGCCACATCAATACCCCCTCACAATTTGGGAGAAGTTATAGATGCAATTATTGCAACTATTGATAATAAGGATATAGAAATTGAAGAAATTATGAAGTATATTAAGGCCCCGGATTTCCCTACCGGCGGTATTATAATGGGTAGGGAAGGTGTTGTAAGGGCATATACTACCGGCAGAGGCAATGTTATAATCAGGGCAAAAGCTGAGATTGAAGAAATGAACGGGAACAGACAAAGAATAGTAGTAAATGAAATTCCTTATCAAGTTAATAAAGCGAACTTGATTGAAAAAATAGCGGATCTGGTCAAAGAAAAAAGAATAGAGGGAATTTCCGATTTAAGAGATGAATCCGATAGAGACGGTATGCGAATTGTAGTGGAACTAAAGAGAGATGTTAATGCTCATATTACTCTGAATCAATTATATAAACATACTCAATTGCAAAGCAGCTTCAGCATTATTATGTTAGCTTTGCATAACGGCCAACCGAGAGTTCTAACTCTGAAAGATATGCTGACATTATATATCGAACATCAAAAAGAGATAATAATTCGTCGTACTCGTTTTGATCTTCAGAAGGCGGAAGAAAGGGCTCATATACTTGAAGGCCTTAGAATTGCTTTAGATAATATTGATGAAATTATTAGTATTATAAGAGGTTCAAAAACCGTTCCGGAAGCGAAAGAGCGAATGATGCAAAGATTTGGTTTATCGGAAGTCCAGGCTACCGCTATTACCGATATGAGATTGAGGAGCTTAACAGGATTAGAAAGAAACAAGATTGAAGACGAATATTTGGCTATTATAAAAGATATAGAAATGTACAGATCTATACTTTCAAGTGAACGCATGGTCCTTAATATAGTGAAAGATGAACTTCTAGACATAAAAAAGGTTTTTAATGATAAAAGAAGGAGCAAGATATCACAGGCTGCAAGTGATTTTGATATAGAGGATTTAATAGAAGAACATGAAGTTGCTATTACTCTTACACATTACGGTTATATAAAAAGGTTGCCTGCAGATACTTATAAAAGCCAAAGGAGAGGCGGCAGAGGTATCGCTGCATTGCAAACAAGAGAAGAAGATTTTGTGGAACATTTATTTATTACATCCACTCATAATTATATTTTATTTTTTACAAACAAAGGAAGGATGTTTAAATTAAAGGCTTATGAGATACCGGAAGCTTCAAGACATGCAAAAGGTACGGCTCTGGTAAACCTTTTACAATTGGGACACAGCGAAAAGGTGACGGCAGTAATCCACATCAAAGGATTTGAGGAAAAAGGGTTTTTAATATTTATGACGAAGAACGGCATTATAAAGAAAACTGAGTTGAGTAAATACTCCACTGCCAGAAGTACCGGAATAAATGCCATCACTTTAAAAGAAGAAGACGAACTCATTTCTGTTAAATTGACAAGAGGCACTACGGAGCTCATTGCAGTTACTAAAAAGGGTCTTGCTATAAGATTTGACGAAAATGATGTAAGGCATATGGGAAGGACAGCCATAGGCGTAATTGGAATAAGACTTAAAAAAGATGACAGCGTAATAACGTTGGATATTGTTGAGGAAGATGGAGATTTGTTGGTAATAACTGAAAAGGGTTTTGGCAAAAGGACTCCCTTATCGGAATACAGGACACAATTAAGGGGTGGAAAAGGGGTTAAAACGGTTAATATAACAAAAAGAATTGGCAATTTGGTCAGCGCAAAGGTTGTTAAAGATGATTGTGAGGTTATGCTTATTAGCTCGGAAGGTATTATAATCAGAATGAATATAGATGGCATTTCCACTATGGGAAGAAGTACCCAAGGGGTCATACTTATGAAGTTGGATAAAAATGATAGCGTAGTTGCTCTCGCAAAGATTATAACAGAAGAAGAATGCTAGGACCTTTTAACTATTTATCTGGGTGAATAATCTAGCATATTATTAAAACAAATGATAAAATAAGGTTGATCCTAAGAAGAGCATATACATTATTGCAAATATGTTTTACGCATGTTTTTTCATATAGTATTATCGGGGGGAATTTTTATGAAGCTGATAAATAGTCAATATAGAATAGTGAAATTGATAGAAGAGGACAAGCATGGCGTCAAACATTTAGTTCAGGATATAAATAGAAAAAATATGTTAAAAGAAATGAGGCTGATTGAAAGCAATTCTGATACAAATTCTTTTATTGAGTATATGAAGATAAATTTTTTTGACTATATAAATATAATTCACCCGAATTTGGTTAGATTTTTTTACTTTAACAGGGTTAGGGTTATTAATACAAAGCCTGTTAAATCAAATAGCTTTTATTACACAAGAGAATACATAAATGGCGAGAATCTTTTTGATTACATTAAGGGGAGGAATATTGAAGAACTTCTGGATATAAGCGTTCAAATACTGTCAGCCATAAAATATCTTCATCTTAGGGGCTATGTTTTTTGCAGTGTAAACATGGACGATTTGCATATTATTTTTAATGAAAATAAGGCACAAGTTAAAATTACTGCTTTTCCATATGCTATTCATACTGATAAAGCAGTGATCATAAACAAAGATAATTCCTATTTTAAAGCTCCCGAATCTTTGCAGTTCAATCAATACAATAAAAGTTCCGATATTTATGTATTGGGTATAATACTTTATCATATTTTTTCCGGGAAGAGCATTGAAAAACCAACTTTTGAAGAAAATTTAGCTACATTATCCGCAGATGTAGGAAAAATGGAAAGCATTATAAAAAAATGTATTGTTTCAGATAGTGCTAAAAGATATATTTCTACAGATGGAATATTAGATGATATAAATGAAGTTTTTAATAAGTCTTTTAGCATTGTTGACAAAAAACATATTGAAATGCTTCCGATGTATTCTACAAAACTTGTTAACAGAGAAAGCATTATAAAACGGTTAATCGATAATATTAAGAATTATTTTTATGAAAACAAATGTACAAAGCTAACTGCTATAACCGGTGAATTTGGGTCGGGAAAAGGTGCTTTACTTAATTTATTCATTACAAGATTACATTTTGAAGGAGAATATGCTGTATTAATCGATGTGGACAAGAATTCCACTGAAGACTATTCCGGTATTAAAAAGATAATTAAAAATATTCTTAAATATGCAGACAAAAGTCTAATAGATAAATATTCGGAACATTTATACACCTTGATCCCCAAGCTGGCTGATAGGGGAAATATGGATGATTTTATCTTAAAAGAAGAAGATGAATCCTATAAGATGGTTTATAGGTTGGGAAATTTCATCTTGGAAACTTCTTTAAAATGGCCCTTTGTTATTGTATTAAAAGATTATAATCGTATTGATGCGTTATCAAAAAGGGTTATTGATTATATAATGAAATGCCAAGACAGGGGTAAGATCTACTTTGTTGTTTCTTTTGATGAGGAGATATTATACGAAAACGCAGCGAATTATTTTAAACCTCAATTAAGCTATGATGAAATAGATACCATACAATTAACGAATTACAATATTTATGAGACTGCCGAAGCCATAAGAATTTTATTGGGGATGAGCAGTGCGCCAATTGACTTTGCCGCAAAAGTATATAGAGAAACGGAAGGGAATCCATCTTTAGTGCACGAGACTATTTATGCTGCATTTTCAGAAAAGCTTATTTACACAGATGATAAGGGAAATTGGGTGCTAAACAATATAGATTTTTCAAAAATTACTTTGTCTATAGATGTTGATGATATTCTTAAAAATAGAATTGATAAACTAAAGCCAAGGGAAGGTAAGGTTCTTGATATAATTTCAATATTTAAAACGCCCATGCCCATTGATATTTTAGAAAGCATGTCCGGAATAAGGGCAAGTGAATTGCTGCTGCTTTTGGACAAGGTAATATATCTAAATATTTTGTCAAAAAAGATGGACGATTGGGGCGCAACCTATGATTTTACGTCTATGAGCTTAAAAAAATCTATTTATGAAGCAATTGACGATTATAAAGCGCTAGAATACCACAAAAAGGCGTCACAGATCCTTGAGAAAAAATATAGTCGGGAAGAGAGAAAAAATAAAGATGAACTCATATATCAAATGGCTAAGAGCGGCAGAAGCATTGAGGCTATTGATTATTTGCTTAAATCCTCAAATGATATGATAAAAAATAATCTTTTCAGCCAAGCAGTTCAATTTCTGGAGCAGGCTTCGGATTTAGTAAAAAAGGATGTCGATATTTCTAAAGCTATAGAGGTGAGCTTAAAGCTGGGAGATCTATATTATCAAATATCAGAAAATTGTAAATGCTTGGAGCAATACAAAATTGTAGAGGAAAAAGCAAAAGAATTAGGCGATATCTATTTAATAGCGGATATTTATATTAAAATGATTTATATCTACTATAGGCTTAATAATATAAAGAAATGCTTGGAGTATTCAAGATTAGCAAAAAAAGAGATTAAAGCAAGCATGTATAGAAAAGGAAAGCTGGATCTGATTTTGGCTTTAAGTGATTTGTTGATATATAGAAGGAAGTTAAATACCTTTATAAAAATTGTTGAAAAAGTGCTTGAAGATTTGGATAAGAACGACAAATACTATTACGGCATGTTTTTATCTGTATATGGAACAGCTTTAGTTAAAAAATCTCGATTTAAAGAGGCTGTCAGGATATTAAAAAAAGCCTTTGAAATATTAGACGGATTAAAGGAATACGAAAGTTTAACAGTTGTTATGAATAATCTGGGGATTGTATATAGTGTTTATTACGGTGACTTCAAGAAAGCAAAAAAATATTTTGAGGAAGCGATAATTATTTGTCAAAGAATAAACAGTACACATTATTTGATAAAAAGCTATAACAATCTGGCAGAGAACTATAAAAGAGAAGATGCATTCAAAGAAAGCCTCACTTATTATAACAAGGCCTTAAATCTGGTGGAGCATTATTCCGGTGTTTATGCTCAGGCAATGCTTTATAATAGCTGCGCAATGATAAGCATTGAAATGGAGGATTATAATAAATACAAAAATTATATAGAGAAAGCAAAGGATGTAATTTTTTCCTATAAGGATACCGGTGATGCAATATATCACTACTATATCAATGAATCCATATTTTTATATTTGATGGGTATATATGGAGATGCCCTTAAAAATTCTCAGAAAGCTCTTGACCTAGCTAAATCATGGAATATTCCAATTGATTCTGATTTGACTTTAGTAAATACCTTGTGCACTGTTAAGTTATCAAAGGAAATGGACTATAACGAATTAAAAATGCTATGTATTTCATTATTTAAGAACAAAAATTACAGGGCATCCAAGTTAGCTTGCAATAAGATATCGGAATTTTATATGGAAATGAATGATATTAAAAAAGCAAAAAGTTTTTTAGAATTGTCGGGGAAATACGGGGAGTTCAGCAGCATATCACAGCTGAATTTGAACTTTAAATATTTGGTTGCTATGACTTGCAGCGGAAAGGAAAGGCTAAATAAATTAAAAGATTTGGTTGAAGACGCGGACAAATTTGATAATAATGAATTAAGATGGAAAATTTATAAGGCAATAGGCTTGGAAGCTATGGAATCCGGTGATATAAATAATGCGCTGAAGTATATGTTGACTTCCTTTAACTGTCTGAGAATCCTGGTTGATGAAGTCCCAAGAGATTTCAAAATAAGCTTTTTAAACTCTCATAACAGATACACTGTTAAAGAAACACTTCTAGTTTTATCCCAAAAGTTGACGGGTGAAAAGTGCCAGTGTTTTGGATCTCCGGTTATAAATAACGAAGATAAGAATATTGAAAATACTATAGATGAATACTTTTATTATAAAAAATTCAAGGATTTGTTAACTAAGGAAAGCAATGTTTTATATAGGATGGGCGGTGAAGCGGAGATAGATATGACAGGGCGGCTTATGTCGAATTTTTTATATAGACTTAAAAACTTCAGCAGCAATACGGAAGAAAGCATAAAGGAATTAGTTGAACTATTAAAAGATTTCACACAAGCAAAAAATGCTTTTTTAGCGATTACTGATGATAGCAGCAGCATGAGATTTGTATATACTAATTTAAAAAATGAAAATTTTAATTTCTATAAATATATCATAGAAAAGGTAAGACAAACAGGTGAGAGTATAATAATATCTGATGTATTTGAATATAAAAGGAAAATAGACAATTCTTTGATACCAAAAGATATCTCTGCCGTATTTTGTATTCCCGTAACCTCTCTTGATATAATTGGCGATATCGAAATGGAAAGAAGAAGCATTGCAAAGGTTGATAATATTTCGGGGTTCATATATCTTGATACGGATTCAATTATTAATAACTTTTCAAAAGAGACGGGGGATCTATGTAATTCAATATCAAAGATAGCACATATACTCATTGATAATTATAATCTAAAGATGGTAAATGCTATTGATAAGCTTACGAAATTATATACCAGAAAATATTTTGAAAATGCGTTGTTAAACGAGCTTTCAATTAGTGCTGTTAAAGGCGGGGAATTTTCAATTATTATGTCCGATATAGACAGGTTCAAAGCAGTAAATGACAGATATGGTCATCAAGTAGGCGACAAGGTGCTTACAAAGATATCAGAGTTGATTATGAGCAATCTTAGAAGAACAGATATATGTGCCAGATACGGCGGAGAAGAATTTATAATGCTCCTTCCATCTACAGATACCGTCGGGGCATTGAATTTGGCGGAAAAGATTAGAAAAGCGATAAAAACCGCTAATATCGGCTTGCATCAAAATATAACCATAAGCATGGGCATTTCATCCTATCCCACGCATAGTACATGGATGAAAGATTTAATAGATAAGGCGGATCAGGCTTTATATTATTCAAAAGAGATGGGGAGAAATAAAACTACCGTATATGATAACAATCTGGCTAAGATAGCCAGAAGGGTAGATAAGCTGGCAGGGATAATATCAGGTAATATGACGGATGATATTAAAAACGTAGAAAATATTATTGAGATGTTGGAGCTCCAGAGGGATTGTATTATATCCGTTGAGAGTAAGATATTTACATTTTTAGGCAGAGCAATAGAAATATCCGGTGCTCAAGAAGGAATTGTATTTATTATAGATAACAATAAGCCGATTAAGAATATTTCAAGAAGGAGTTCAGTACCTATAAAAACAAATAATTTATCCTTTAATGCAGAACTGTTAAATAAATGTATCAGTAATAAGAGGGGGGAATATCTTATCGATTGGTCAAGCAGTGTAGCAATTGATACCGTTACAGGCATGCCCGATTGGCAATCTGTAATAATTATACCTATTACGAATAATGAAGTGATTGACGCTGTACTGTACTTATCCACATCATTAAAGAACAAGGAATTTGATGCGAGTATATATAATTATATATGCACCTTATGCAATATAGCGGCACCAATGTTCCTGTCATCTTGAGCGCAAGTAAGAATCTTGAAAGCTTCGGTGAAAGAAGACTCTTCGCTGACGCTCAGAGTGACAGTGGGGGTGGACTCAGAGTGACAGTGAAGGTAGTTACTGTTCACACATGTATATATTTATATTTTTTATTGTAGATTATTAATAT